>CAVHAH010000082.1:1955-6317 GCA_963633785.1 bacterium | reverse complement strand
TTCTGAAGGAAAGCGATCATAACAAAAAATACAAGACCTATGCGGTGGTGGCGCCTTCGGTGGGCGCACAGTATGCCGATATCGAGGTCGGACGTGTGCTCGGCGGCATTCGGAAAATGGGCTTCTATTATTTGGTAGAAGCGGCATGGGGTGCGGATTTTGTGGCGTATCTCGAAGCACAGGAGCTTGCGGAAAAGAAATTCCTGACTTCTTCGTGCTGCCCTGCGTTTGTGAGTTTCGTGAGGAAAAATTTCCCGACGGTTCAGGAAAACGTTTCGCATAATCTGTCGCCGATGGCGCATATGGCGATGCTGATTAAGAAAAAAGACCCGACTGCGAAAATTATTTTCATCGGGCCCTGCATTGCGAAGAAGCGTGAAACGCTCTACGGTCCGGCGAAAGAATATGTGGATTGCACCATTACATTCGAGGAAATGCAGGCGCTGTTTGATGCGATGAATATCGATTTGAAAACCACGGAACCGATTAAACTGGATCGCGCTTCCTATTACGGCCGTGTATTTGCACGTTGCGGCGGTTTGGCCACGGCGGTGGAACAGGCGTTGAAGGAACAGGGAAACGTTGAATTCGATTTGAAGGCGATTTCCTGCAGCGGAATTGCGGAATGCAATGCGGCGCTTTTGAAGGCGTCGAAAGGGCGGTTGACGGAGAATTTCATTGAGGGCATGGCCTGTGAAAGCGGATGTATCGGAGGACCGGCCTGCCTGAGCCACGGTGCGAGAAACCGCATTCAGTTCGACCGATACGAAAAATCCGAAAAGGAACGTACCATCACGGGCGCAATCAATGATTTTTCAATTGATAATGAATAGGTAGGAGAAAAGTATGAGCGACATTCAGGTGATTTCCAACAATCCCGAGAGAAAAGGAATGCTGGATCTCAGAACGGAAATTCCTTTTTCGGGCGATTTGAAGCTTCAGATGATTCGCCCGTTCTGGAAATCCGAAGGCGGTTTTCCGCTGGTGGTATTCATTCAGGGCAGTGCATGGACAAAGCCGAATCAGTTTTGGGAGATTCCGCAACTGAGCGTATTGGCCAAGAGGGGATTTGTGATTGCGAGCGTTACGCACAGATCTGCGTTTGAGGCACCCGCTCCGGCGTTTCTGGAGGACGTGAAAACGGCGATTCGCTTCCTGCGGGCCCATGCGGAGGAATATGATATCGATCCGAATCGTGTTTGCGCATGGGGAACATCCTCCGGCGGAAACACTGCGCTTCTGTTGGGACTTACCGGCGATGATCCCGCATTTGAAACGGAAGAATGGGCGGGCTATTCCACACGGGTGCAGGCGGTTGTGGATTGCTTCGGGCCGACGGATTTGGTGAAAATGATGGAAACCCAGTATAAGGATGCGGATATCCCCGCAGAAAGCAATGTCTTTGCGGCGCTTGGCGGCGCATCGGATCAGGTGGGCAAGGTTTCGGGAGAGGAATTGCGCAATTTGATTCGGGAGAAGCTGGCGCTGATCAGCCCCGTTCGATATGTTCGCCCGAATCTCGATCTTCCGCCGTTTTTGATGCTGCACGGCGATGCGGATGACGTTGTTCTGTATGAAGATACCGAGGCGATGTATCATTTGCTTCGGGAAAACGGATACGATGCTTCGCTTGTTCGGGTAACGAATGCGGAACACGAAGGAACATTCTGGAGCGATCAGCTCAATCAGATTATATTCGACTTCATTCAAAAGCATATTTGAGAATCATACTGCGGTGCTTGTCCGAAAGGGATGGAGCACCGCTTTTTTGAAATCAATTCGGCAAACCTTTTTCTTAAAAATGGATTGACATTCTCTTATAATTAAGCTATAATTATTGAGAATAGTAAATAATCTAAAGGCGGAAGGGTGAGTATCGGATGGATTTCAAACAGCTGGAATCGTTCATTGCCGTTGTGGATGAGGGAAGCTTTTCGAATGCGGCAGAACGGCTGCAGCTGTCCCAGTCTATGGTTACGATTCATGTGCGTAATTTGGAAACGGAGCTTGGAACGCGTCTTTTGAACCGTACAACGAGAAGCATGGAATTGAGTGCGGACGGAAGAACCTTCTATTATTATGCAAAGCAGATGCTGAAATTGAATCGTGACAGCCTTTTTGCGCTCACACGGGCCAATCAGGATGATAACACCATCAATATCGTGGCCACGCCGTACACGAGCCGATACTATCTTACCAAACACATCGTCGAATTCAAAAAACGGGTGCCCGAGGTGGGATTCAGCATAACGGTTTGCTATAATACCGAGATACTGAACAAAATGCGCGCGGGCGGCTATGAATTCGCATTCTGCAATATGAATGTGATGGATGCGGAACTGACGGTGAAGCATTATCGCTCCGCACCTTTGGTTGTGATTACGCCCAACGAAGAGCGATTCCGTGCATTGCCGAATGCGCCGTTTCCCAAAGAGCTGTTCAGCGAAGAACCGCTGATTACCAGAAGCAGCTCGTCTGCGCTTCAACAGGAATTCCTGCGCTGGGTGAAACAGCATATTCCGGGCGTGAAGCTCAAAGTTGCGGCAGCGGTGGACGATACCGAAACGATAAAAAAACTGGTTGCGGCGGGCGTCGGAATTTCCGTGGTTTCTCAAATCGCAGTGGAAGAATTCATTGAAGACGGAAAAGTGCTTTCATTCCCGCTGGAGGATATCATACCGCATCACCTCTACTTCGTTTATAAAAAGAAATATCTTTCGCCGCATCAGGTTGAATTCAGAGATTTCATTCTTCAAAGCATCTCGGAAAATGCGGCCGAGTGATTGTACCCTCTCCGAAAAAACGGGGAGGGTATTCATATTTAACATTCGGCGCTTGATACGGAGAAAGAAAAAGCGCATAATGAATTTGGCGTGTTTGAATAAAAAGGGGGCTGCTTCAAAGTGCAAAAGGGTGCATTCGCAAAGAAAGATAAACGCTACGATGTGGATATGACACAAGGCAGCGCTTTTCGTCATCTGCTGAACTTTGCGATTCCTCTGCTTCTCGGAAATCTCTTTCAACAGCTTTATACAATGGTGGACACATGGGTGGTCGGCAACTACGTCAGCGCACAGGCCTTTGCCGCCGTGGGAACCGTTGGACCGATTATCAATACGTTGATCGGTTTTTTTTCGGGACTGGCAAGCGGCGCGGGCGTTGTGATTGCCCAGGCCTACGGCGCAAAGAAATCGCAGAACGTGCGCCGGGCGGTGCAGATGTCCATTCTGATTACCGTGGTGCTGTCAATCGTATTCACGGTTGTCGGAATTCTGATGACGCCGATGATGCTCGGATTGATGAAAACAACGGAGGATACCGTTCCCGAGGCCCGAACGTATTTAACGATTTATTTCGCAGGCGTCACGGGGCTTCTCTTCTATAATATGTGTTCGGGCATACTGCGCGCGGTCGGAGATTCCAGGCGTCCGTTTTATTACTTGATTGTCTCGGCGGTAATCAACACGATATTGGATCTTGTGTTCGTAATCAATTTCGATATGGGCGTTGCGGGCGTTGCTTATGCCACGATTATCGCACAGGCGGCTTCGGCGATGCTCACGGTTATCACCCTGCTCAAAACGGATTCATGCGTGAAGCTGACGATGGAAGGATTCGGAATACACTGGGATATATTGAAAAGCATATTCGTTATCGGACTTCCTGCGGCGCTGCAAATGGCGGTCACGGCATTCTCAAACGTATTTGTTCAATCCTATATCAACCATTTCGGAACGGATTGCATGGGCGGCTGGACGGCTTACAACAAAATCGACCAGCTGATTTTCCTGCCGATGCAGTCGCTGGCATTGGCCATTACCACTTATGTGGGGCAAAACCTCGGAAGCGGGCGCGCGGACAACGCCCAAAAGGGCGTTCGCACGGCCATGACCATGTCCATGACGGTCACGATTGTGATTTCGATTGCCGTGATTGCTTTTGCACCGTATCTGGTTGTGTTTTTCAACAACGAAAGCGGCGTTATCGAATTCGGAACGATGTTTTTAAGATACCTCACCCCGTTTTATGCGCTTTGCTGTATCAATCAGATTTACACAGGCGCACTGCGCGGAGCGGGGGACAGTCGTGCGCCGATGTTTATCATGCTGGGTTCGTTTGTGCTGTTTCGGCAAATCTACCTGTTTATCATGGCGCATGTGGCGAATCGGATTCTCCCGATTGCGCTGTCTTATCCCGCAGGATGGTTGATGTGCAGCGTTCTGACGCTGGTCTATTACCGAAAAAAGCATCTCGTACGCCTGCAAAAAGTTTAATTCCGAGGAGGATTTGTGTTGAGAATGGCGCAAATCCTCGCTTTTCGGTTGACGAAAACGCAAAAAAGAGGTACAATAGAAAATGAAG
>CAVHAH010000082.1:0-1945 GCA_963633785.1 bacterium | reverse complement strand
GAATAAAGGAGAAAAGCATGCAAACCAATGTTGTAATTATAGGTGCGGGTCCTGCGGGTATCTTTACCGCACTTGAAATGTTGAAGAAAGGCACAAAGAAGAAGATTATCCTTTGCGAAAAGGGTTCTCCGATTGAGAAGCGCAGCTGCCCGAAGACCAAGACGAAGCAGTGCATGAACTGCCGTCCGTATTGCCATATCACCACCGGATTCTCCGGCGCAGGCGCTTTTTCGGATGGTAAGCTGTCGCTGAGCTACGAAGTCGGCGGCGATCTGCCCTCTTTGATCGGCGAAACCTTTGCCCAGGAGACCATTGATTATACGGATAAGATTTACCTTGAATTCGGCGCAGATCCGCATGTCGAAGGCATCGGCAACACCGAAGAAGTGAAAAACATCCGTGCACGTGCGATTCATGCGGGATTGAAGCTGGTGGACTGCCCGATTCGTCATATGGGAACGGAAAAGGCTCAGCAGATTTATTACGCCATTGAACAGCATCTGATTGAAAACGGCGTTGAGATTCTCTTCGGCTGTGAATGCCGTGATTTGATTCTCGAAAACGATACCTGCAAGGGCGTTCTGGTTTCCATGAAGGGCATCGAATACGAGATTTTTGCGGATCACACGGTGGTTGCAACGGGACGCCGCGGCGCAGACTGGCTCGAGCGCATCTGTGCGGAACACAATGTTGCCCATCAGCCGGGCACGGTGGATATCGGCGTGCGTGTCGAATGCCGAAACGAGATTATGGAGCGTGTGAACGAGGTTCTGTATGAATCCAAGCTGATCGGTTATCCGAAGCCGTTCAAAAACAAGGTTCGCACATTCTGCCAGAACCCCGGCGGATTCGTCAGCCAGGAGAATTACGATAACAACCTCGCCGTTGTTAACGGACATTCCTATAAGGATTTGAAGTCCAACAATACCAACCTGTCGATTCTCTGCTCGCACAATTTCTCTGTGCCGTTCAATCAGCCGATTGCCTACGCACAGAAGATCGGCGAATTGACCAACATGCTCGCAAACGGTCACATTCTGGTGCAGCGCTTCGGCGATATTCTCGACGGAAAGCGCACCTGGCAGAAGGAACTCGCACAGTCCAACGTGAAGCCCACACTGCCCGATGCCGTTGCAGGCGATATCACCGCCGCAATGCCGTATCGCGCAATGACCAGCATCATCAGCTTCATTCAGGCGATGGATCATGTTGTTCCGGGATTCGCTTCGTATGAAACGCTGCTGTATTCGCCGGAATTGAAATTCTATTCCAACCGCGTGAAGATGGATGCGGATTTCAATACCTCCATTCAGGGCCTGCATTGCCTGGGCGACTCTTCCGGTTGGACGCGCGGTTTGATGATGGCGAGCATCATGGGCGTGCTGATGGGCAGAAAGATTGCATAAATCGCATTTTTCGGCGACGGTTTCCGTGTTGAAGAATGTGTGAAATAATCCCATGGAGAAATAATTCGGAAGTGAGGGTGATTCCAATGATCGACATGACTCGTTGGCAGCAAATGGCAAAAGAGAACATTCACAATCGTCCCGCAACGAGCGGCAGACTGGCGGGCAAGATTGCGATTGTTACGGGCGCGGCACAGGGCTTCGGCAAGGGCATTGCGGAAGAGCTCTATCGTGAAGGCGCGGTGGTCGGCATTGCGGACATGAATTTCGCAGGTGCTCAGACCGTTGCACAGGAGCTGGGCGAATACGCTTTTGCGATTGAAGTGAATGTCACGGATGAAGAAAGCGTTGCCAAGATGATTCAGACCACGGTTGAAAAATGGGGCGGTCTGGATTTGCTGGTCAGCAATGCGGGCGTTGCCAAGGCGGGCAATCTGATGGAATTGGAGCGCAAGACCTTCGATTTCGTCACGAATATCAATTATACCGGTTATTTCCTGTGCGCCAAGTACGCCGCCGCCATTATGGAAGCGGAGCAT
>CAVHAH010000081.1:0-8892 GCA_963633785.1 bacterium | reverse complement strand
AACCGCACAGCCGAAATCAATCGCCGTGTCCTTTTTATAACCGCATACCTGAAAACAAAGGACACGCCGAAATCAATCGACGTGTCCTTCGTATGGGATTTATCAATCAGGCAACGTTTGCCGCTTCCTGTTCGAGCACACGATAGGCAACCTTGCCCACGAGCGTCTTGGGAAGCTCTGCGCGGAATTCGATGTCGTAGGGCATCGCATAGCGGGCAATCTTGGTGCGGCAGTAATCGAGCAGCTCCTTTTTCACGGCGTCGCTCGGTTCGATGCCGGGCTTGAGCATCACGAATGCCTTTACCTTCTGCATCTTGTAGGGATCCTTCACGCCGATTACGCAGCTCATGTGAACGTATTCGTGCGCATCCAGAATATTCTCAATCTGAGAAGGATATACATTGTAGCCGCTGGTGATAATCATGCGCTTGATGCGCTGGCGGAAGTAGATGAATCCGTCGGCATCCATCATGCCCAGGTCGCCGGTGTGAATCCAGGTCATGCCGTCGGCGTGAACGCGGCGGGTGTTGGCGGTTTCCTCGGGATGATTCACGTATTCGAGCATCACCGTAGGACCTGCCAGGCAGATTTCGCCTTCCGTTCCGTAGGGCACTTCTTCTTCCGTGCCCACCTTCACGATTTTGTAGTAGGTGTCCGGGAACGGAATGCCGATGGAGCCTTCGCGGAATTCGTCAATCGGCGTCAGGCAGCTTGCGGTTACGCATTCGGTGGTGCCGTAGCCTTCACGAACGGAGATTTTTGCGCCGTGATCGTGCAGGAACGCATCGAAACGCTTCTTCAATTCAACGGAAAGCGAATCGCCGCCGGAGAATACGCCCTTCAGGCAGGACAAATCCAGCTTTTCCAGTCCGTCAATGCGCAGCAGCGCCTCGTAGAGCGTGGGAACGCCTGCGATGAAATTCGGATGATGCTTCGCCAGAAGCTCTGCGTAGGTCTTCGGCGTGAACTGCGGAACCAGAATGCACTGACCGCCGTTGACCAGCATCGAATGAATGCTCACGCCCAAACCGAAGCCGTGGAACATCGGCATAATCGCCAGCATCTTGTCGCCGGCGGTGAACATCGGGTTGGTGGCGATAATCTGCGCGCCCAGAGCGTTGAAATTCAGGTTCGAAAGCAGAATGCCCTTCGTAACGCCGGTCGTGCCGCCGCTGTAAAGCACCACGGCGGGCTCGGTTGCGCTGCGGGGAACGCGGATGTCGGTAACGCCCTTGCCCTTCGCAAGGAACTGCTTCCAGGTCAGATAGCTTCCGTCCTTGGGCAGCGGGTCGATTTTGCGGCCCTTCGTGATCTGATAGCCCAGCTTCATCACGGGATTCAGACCGTCCTTGATGGAGCATACGATCATGGTTTTGAGCTTCGGCGTGTTGCGGCGAATGTTCATGAATTTCTTGTAGAACATATCCACCGTGATGGCCGCCACGGATTCGGAATCGTTCAGGTAGAATTCAATCTCGCCCTCTGCGGAAAGCGGATGAATCATGTTGGCGATTGCGCCGATCATATTCACGGCATAGAACATGGAAATCGCCATGGGCATATTCGGCAGGCAGATGGTGACCTTTTCGCCCTTGCGAACGCCGCAGGCCTTCAAAGCGGCCGCGCAGTCGTGAATCTGCTGCACCATGTCGCGGTAATTTGTCTTTTTGCCTAAGAAATCATAAGCGGTGTATTTGGGATATTGTTCGGCGATTTTTTCAACCGCCTCCACCATCGTGCACTGCTGATATTCGAGGTGGCAGGGAATCTCGCCCATTTTGGCGTACCACGGGGTATTGACCATTACAGTTCGACCTCCTTGTCGGCTCTCTCCTCAAGCAATTCGGGATTCTGCAGAAGATGCTTGAGAATGCGAATGCTCTTTGCATAGTAATAACCGTCTGCAATGCGCTCATCGAGCGTGATGCTGACATCCATCACGGAATGCACTTCGATTTCGCCCGCTTCATTCACCACGGGCGCCTTGTGTTTCTGCCCGAGCACCAAGAAAATGGAGCAGGTGCCCCAGTTGCTCAGGTGATGATAATTCGCATTCAGCTTGATGGAACCCAGGTTGGTGATGAACACCGTTGCGTGGTTCGGGTCGGCCTTTACCAGCGAATCCGGCACACGTCCGTAATAATCGAGAATATTCAGAATCCGCATCGCAATGCGCATCAGCCAGCGGGGCAGATGCGTGAACATCTCCATGCCCTGCGTGGAATTGTCCAGCTTGTCCGAACGGCATTCGCGGATTTCATCCATTACTTTATCGTGCAGGGTATCGATGGTGGTTTCCGGACCGAATTTCATGTAGGCCAGCGCCTCATCGCCCTTGTCGGAGAATTCCTTTTTCACAACAAAGCCCAAGCTCAGCCATTTGCGCTCGTAAAGGCGATTGCCCTTGATGAAGCGATTCATTTTCGGCCGCAGCGTAATCGTGCGCACCAATGCGGCGGCGATTGCGTGCATCAGCGAATACTTGCCCTTTTCAATGCCCTGATTCTTTTTCGCCAAATATTCTTCCAAAGCGGTGATGTCGATTTGCTCGGTCACAACCGCTTCGTTGTCCGCGCGATTCGGATAAATATACGGCAGGAAAAAATGCATCGGATCCGTTTCGCGAATCCAGCGGCCGTCTTTGCGGTCGCCCCAACGGCGTTTGGTTTCCGCCATAAAATTCCCTCCTCTGTATTTTTAATAGCCAATCGGAATTAGTTTAGCACAATTCCGCCTTATTTTCCACACTTTTTTATCGAATGACGGTTGCATTCACGTAAAAATCGAAACTCTTAACCTGAAATCGAGCCTGAATATGTTATAATGAAGGCACAAAATTTGGAGGAAAACGGTATGAAATTGTTGATTGCTTCGGATATTCACGGCTCCGCACGCTGGTGCGAAGCGCTTTTGAAAAGAATCGATGTCGAAAAACCCGACCGTGTGCTGCTTCTGGGCGACCTGCTCTACCACGGTCCGCGCAACGACCTACCCGATGAATACGCCCCGAAAAAGGTGATTGAAATGCTGAATGCCCGTCGGGAGGAATTCCTGTGCGTGCGGGGCAACTGCGAAGCCGAGGTGGATCAGATGGTGCTGAAATTCCCCGTGATGGCGGATTATTCGGCGCTGTTTATCGAAAACCACCTGATTTACGCCACCCACGGCCATCATTTCAACGAGGACAATCCGCCCGCATTGCAGAAGGGCGATTTCCTGCTCTGCGGACATACGCACGTTTCCTGCTGCCATCGCCATGAGGATTTCACCTATCTGAATCCCGGCTCGACCTCCATTCCGAAAAACGGCACGCCGCATTCCTATGCGATTCTCGAAAACGGCGTGATGACCTGGTTTGATTTGAGCGGCGATCAGGCGTATATGCAGGAGAAATTGTGGTAAGGGAGTGAATCTCCATGCGAAGCCTGCTCACGGCGCAGAGTATGCGCGAATGCGAAGAAAGGTTTTTTCAAACCGCCTCCGTTCGCTCGATTGACGTTATGCAACGGGCGGCCGAAGCGCTTGCCGATGCGGTGCGTGAAAGCGTTCCCGCGGGGCAAAGCGTGTTTTTCGCGTGCGGCAGCGGCGGAAACGGCGGCGACGGCATTGCCTGCGCCTGCATTCTGAAAGATGAATACGAAACCCGAATCGTTCTGCCGCATCCCGTGCGCTCGGCGGATGCCGCGGAAAACCTCCGCCGTGCCGAAATGCTGGGCGTTGCGGTTTGCCGACAGGTTAGCGAAAAGCCGAATCTGTGGGTGGATGCGCTGTTCGGAACGGGGCTTTCCCGCGCGCCCGAAGGCGATTATGCGAACTTGATGGATCGAATGAATGCCGACAACGTTCCGATTATCGCCGCCGATATTCCCTCGGGGCTCAACGGCACAACGGGCAAGGCGTATGCGCATTGCATTCGCGCCACCCGAACCATCACCTTCGGATTCGGCAAAACGGGCCTGTTTTTGCAGGACGGGCTCGATTTCTGCGGAAAAGTGAAAATTGCGCCCGTGGGATTTCCCGAATCGGCGTTTCCCGGCGATGTTTGGCTCACGGATGCGGGCGATGCGGCGCAATTTTTGCCCGAACGCAAAAGAAACGTTTATAAGAACCTCTGCGGACATCTTCTGATTGTCGCAGGGTCGTTCGGCATGGCGGGAGCGGCGGCGCTGTGCGCAAGGGCGGCGATGCGAACGGGCGCGGGGCTGGTGAGCGTTGCGTGTCCCGTTTCGATTGTCCCCGTGCTTCAAACGCTGGTTCCGGGGGCAATGTGCATTCCGATTGCGGAAAAAGACGGTGCGATGCAGATGTGCGATGCGCTGGAAAATGCGTTTGAAGGGAAAACGGCGGCGGTGGTCGGCTGCGGACTTTCGATGCGAACGGATCCGCAGGTGGTGAAAGCGGTGCTTCAAAGCAATCTGCCTGCGGTGGCGGATGCCGATGCGCTGAATATCATCGCCCGAAACAAATTTCAAAATCTGCTGGGTGAAAACCACATTATAACGCCGCATCCGGGCGAAGCGAGAAGGCTTCTGGGCGATTGCGAAAATGCGGATGCTTTGTTGAACAACCCGATTGCGGCGGCGAATGCGCTGAATCGGTGGGGAGCGTGTGCGCTTTTCAAAGGAGCGGCGTGTACGATTGTGAACGGAAAAGAGCGATACATCAGCGCTTCGGGCTGTTCGGGCATGGCTCGGGGCGGAAGCGGCGATATTCTTTCGGGCATCATCGGTGCGCTGATTGCGGAAAAATCCCCCAGGAGCATGGCGCTGAATGCGGCGCTGGCGAGTGAAATTCACGGGCTTGCGGGCGAACGTGCGCAGGCAAAGTATTCCACCCGAGGCATGACGGCGCAGGATATTCCCGATTGTATTGCGGAAGTGATTTCATGAAAACCTATGCGAAAACGCTTCGCGAACAGGCAAACAGACTGACGGCGCAGGGCGTTGAATTGCGATTGGCGAAGGGAAACGGGCTGTATTTTGCAAGGTGCGAAAAAAGCGAAGTGCGTGAAAGCCCGAATTGGGTTTGCACGCCGAGCGCAAACGGCGTTTTGCTGTCTGTTGCGAAAGAAGCGATTGTTCGATTCGAACAGAATTTCGAGCCCGTTGATTTCCTGACGCAATCGCTGGAACGCCTGCGGGGCGTTGAACCGAGCGATGAAGCCGTTGAATTGTTCCATGCGGGAATCAAATTGATTGAGCACCCCGAAAAATCGGCAGTCGGGCGCTATCTGAAAAAAACAAGGGAGCTGGCGGCGGTGAATCTCCGCCTGAAAAGCGGCGGCGGCTACGCCTGCGCAAGAATCGCCGCATATCTCGATAACGGAAACGCCGCACAATTCGGCGGCGTTTAATCGATATATCTCAATAAGACTTCAAATCGGCAATCTCGTCTTTCGTAAGCGGGCGGAATTCTCCTTCGGGCAGCGATTCGTCCAGAACAACGCCGCCGATTTGCAGCCTGGTAAGCGATTTCAGCGGATGCGCAATCGCCGAAAACATGCGCTTCACCTGATGAAATTTGCCCTCGGTAAGAATCACGTCCGCCGTGGATTCACTTTCATCGGCGCAGAGAATCTCCATTTTCGCAGGTGCGGCGGTGAAATCGGAAAGCTCCAGCCCGTTCGCAAACGCCTGAATGTCCGCTTGCGTCAGAAGGCCTTCGCAAACCGCGCGGTAACGCTTTTCCGCCTTGTGTCGGGGCGAAATCAGGCGATGCGCCATTTCGCCGTCGGTCGTCAATATCACCAAACCGGTCACGTCACGGTCCAGCCGTCCGACGGGGCCGATTTTGCGTTTTCGGTATTTTTCGGGCAGTAAATCCACAACGGTCGGGAGATGCTTGTCCTCCGTGGCGGTAATCACGCCTGCGGGCTTGTTCAGCATCAGATAAACCTCCGCTTCGGCATTCAGCAATTCGCCGTCCACGCAAACCTCCGAAAGATTCGCTTTGAATGCGGCGTCCCTCTGAACCATGCCGCCCACGCTCACACGGCCCGAGGCAATCATTTTGCGCGCGTTCGTGCGGGTAATGCCCGCAAGCGACAGAATTTTATCAAGACGGAAAATTTCGGACATACGATTCCCTTCCTTACGATAATTTGCAGAAGCCCAGCGGCAGATGATGCACGGTCAACAGCGTCCACTGTTTTTTGCCGTCGGCGCTCTCGGGGCGTTCGCCGTTTAAGAACCGCAGCGCTTCCTCTTCGGACAATTCAACCGTTCGGTGCGCAACGCCCAGGTGATCGCAGGCGAACGCTTCTTCCGTGCACGCCATTGCCAAAGCGGGCATCGGCTGAACGTGACTGCGCCCCACCCGCATCAGACAAAGCCCCGGTTTGGCGGTTTTGATGCCGTCCAGCGGCGGCGCACCTTCGGGGAGCATGTGAATGTAATCCGCCTGACGAACGGACGTGCCGTTTTGAATCGTCTTTGGCAAATCGGCAATCTCGCTCAGTCGGGCAATCAGCGATTCGTTGCTCTCCTCCGAAACGGTTCGCGCAATGCGGGCAGACTTTCGCTTTTCACGATTCGGCTTGATTTTCGGGCTTGACGGCGCCGAACCGAGCTTTCGCAGCCGTGCCACAAAATGCCCGTCGCCCCGAACCCGATGCGGCCAAACGCGAAGCATGCCGTTTTCGGAATCGCCGATGCCGTTTAAGGAAAAATCCTCCGCAACGAAATCGGGATGCCGATTCAGAAACGCCGAAATACTGCCCTCGTTCTCCGTTCGGTTGAATGTGCAGGTGGAATAAATCAGCCGTCCGCCCGAACGAAGCAGTTCGGCGGCGCTGTCGAGAATGCCTGCCTGCCGCCGTGCACAGCCTTCGGGCGAACGGGGATTCCATTCGTCCCGAGATGCGGGTTCACGGCGAAACATGCCTTCGCCCGAACACGGCGCATCCACCAGAACGGCATCGAAATAGCCGCTCCACTTCTGCGCCAGCCGTTCGGGATACTCGTTCACGGCAATCGCATTCACCACGCCGAGCCGCTCCAGATTCTCCGCCAGCACCTTCGCGCGGTTGGGAATCGGTTCATTGGAAACCAGAACGCCCTGCCCCCGCATCGCAAACGCAATCTGCGTGGTCTTTCCGCCGGGAGCGGCGCACAGGTCGAGAATTTTTTCGCCCGGTTGGGCATTCAAAACCGCCGCCGAAACCATGGCGCTCGCCTCCTGCAGGTAAAAAGCGCCGCAGGTGTGGGCAAGGGAAGCGCCGGGGCGCGTATTCGCCCGCAGATAACGCCCGTCCGCCGCCCAGGGAACGGCTTCTTCAATAAAAGGCACCGCCGCTTCTTCGGCAAACGGGCGCAGCGAATTGATGCGCATCGCCAGCGCGGGCGGCGCATCCAGTGCGGCTAAAAACGATTCGGTTTGCGCACCCAGCAGTGCGCGTATTTCTTCGATAAATTCAACGGGGAGCATGTTTTCCCTTTCTGAACAGGCGGCGGCGCGCGGGTTCGTCGCCCTCACGCTGCGGCGGATAGTCGAGGTAATCGTCGGTGGCAACGGGCAAATCCCGATGCTTCAGGTGCATTTCCGCAAAGGAACGCACAATGGCATACAGCAGGGCGAACACGGGAACGCTCAACAGCATTCCCACAAATCCGAACAGTCCGCCGCCGATTACGATGGAAATCATAATCCACAAAGGCTCGATGCCCACGGAATCGCCCAGAATCAAAGGCCCGATGATGTTGCCGTCGATTTGCTGCAAAACGATAATGAAAATCGCAAACCACAAAGCGCTGTACGGATTCACAATCAAAAGAATCAGAACGCTCGGAATGGCGCCGATAAACGGTCCGAAAAACGGAAGAATGTTCGTGATGCCGACAATCACGCTGATTAACAGCGGATATTCGAGGTTCATAATCAGCATTCCGAGATAACACAGACAGCCGATGATAATCGAATCGATGATTTTTCCCGAAAGGAAACCCGAGAAAATGCGGCTGGCGCGGCGCGTCCAGTAAACCAGCGATTCGCTTCGCTCCTTCGGCAGAAACGCATAGGTCATTTTCTTGAACTGGGCGCAAAGGTGCTCCTTGTCCAGCAGAAGATAGAAGGCGGTAATCAAACCGATGAATATCTGAAACAGCGGCTGATAAATGGCGGTGGTCACGGTCATCACGCCGTCGAGAACGGGATCCAGGTTGTCCGTGAGCGTGTTGAAAAGAACCTGCCAGTCGATTTGAATGCGCGGGCCTTCGAAATTCAGAAACTCCGGCTTGCCCAGCAGCTCGTTGAGCTTCTCGGAATTGGTATTGATGAAATTTCCGATAATGGTAATCAGCGATTTAATAGAAGAAACCATCTGCGGCAGAAGAATGCCCAGAAACGCTCCGACCAGCGCAAGCACGGCAATCAAAGCAACCGTTGTGCTGATGGCGCGAACCGTCTTCGGCCGCTTCGTGCGGCGAAACAGCGTTTTCAGCAAAAGCCGATCCATCACCCGAACAATCGGCAGCTGCAAAAACGCAAGCCCGATGCCGATGAGAAACGGCGTGATTACGCCCAGCAGCGAACGGAATCCCGAAAGAATATTCTGTAAATAAATCAGCACGCCCAGCATAATCATGCCGGCGGCCACCACCATAATGTTCGATCTCGTTCTTGCCCGCATCTCAGGCGAAAAATTGGTTTTCATCATGTTCCTCCGAACAATTTCATAAGCTTACAAATATTATACCATGCTTCCGAGCAATTTTCAACGCCGTGTTTCTACCTATATATATACATTTGAAAATGAGCGTTCGTTCGGGTATTCCGAAGGATTCGGGAACAAGTCTGCTTTGAATGTTCGGAAGCACATGAACATTCGCAAATAACCGCTCCGGAATAGTCGGAGAATCCGAACAGAGAAGCGCCGCCGCCGCACCCGTTTTCACC
>CAVHAH010000080.1:2052-8963 GCA_963633785.1 bacterium | reverse complement strand
TGTCTGCGCTTTGCGCAGGAACAAACGAACCGATATGTGCCATCAATACAATCAAGGCAACTTGGCGCATGTAAGTTGATTTGCCCGCCATATTCGGTCCCGTGATAATCATCACACGATGTTCGAAATCAAGATGCGTATCATTCGGAACGAACCGTTCACGACCGATTGATTCCTCTACCACAGGATGTCGCCCGTCTACGATTTCATAGCGTCCGTCATCATTGATATTCGGTCGCACATAATCACGTTCGGAAGCCACACGCGCCAGCGAAAGCAGTGCATCCAGCGTTTTAAGCGCAGAAGCCGTGTTCTGAAGTCTGGGCAGAGCTTCCTTCAATGCTTCCCTTAGGCCGCAGAATAATTCATATTCCAGCCGATGCGCACTTTCCTCCGCTCCGAGAATTTTATTTTCGAGCACTTTCAAATCCTCGGTAATATAGCGCTCGCAATTCGCAAGTGTCTGCTTGCGTGTATAATTCATCGGAACCAATTCATAGAAGGATTTGGTTACTTCGATATAATACCCGAATACACGGTTATAATTGATTTTCAGATTCTTGATGCCCGTTCGTTCACGCTCGGACTGCTCCATTTCATTCAGATAAATCACAGCGTGATCCCGCACGCCTCGCAATTCATCCAATTCTTCCGAATAGCCTTCACGAATCACGCCTGCATCACGCACAGATGCCGGCGGATCTTCCGCTATTCCGCGCCGCAGTTTATCCGCAAGCTCGGGAATCGGGTCCAACGCCGAAAACAATTCGCTCAACAGCGGAACGGAAAACGCCGATTCGTAGGCTTTCAAATGCGGAATCGCCTCAAGCGTTGCGGAAATCGCAAGGCATTCTCGCGCGGTGATTGCATCGTAGGCAATTCGGCTCAAGAGTCGTTCTACATCGTGAACGTGATTCAGCGCATCTCGAATGCCCTGTGCGGACATCGGATCCTGCATCAGCGCTTCAACCGCATCCTGGCGGCGAACAATCTGTTGAATATCCGTCAACGGGCGTTCAATCCATGTTCTGAGCAGTCGACTGCCCATGGCGGTACATGTTTTATCGAGAATCCAAAGGAGCGTACCGCGCCGATTGCCTCCGCGCGTATTGTTCACCAGTTCAAGATTGCGCAATGCAACACGGTCAAGAACCATAAAGCGCCCATCCGTATAGGGCAGTGCGGCTGTGATATGGCGAAGCGCATTCTTTTGCGTATCGGTCAGATAACGAATCAATGCACCGCCTGCGCAAACCGCAAGCTTCTGATCCTGAAAACCCATTTCTTCAACCGTTTGATTAAAGTGGGCCTTCATGCACTTCGACGCATTGGCATAGGTGAACCAATCTTTATCGAGCACACTCGCCATCACACGACAACCCGTTTCCGATGCCTTGAATGCCTCGAGATCATTTACGACGATTTCACTCGGATCGATACGTGCCAGTTCGTCCGCCAATGATGCCCGAATGTCTTGAATCTCGTAAAGATAGAATTCTCCGGTAGAAACATCACACAACGCACATCCCGCCTGATTGCGGCGAAGCAACAGCGACAGAATGTAATTCGGCCGACCATCCTCCAGAATGCTGGATTCAATCACCGTTCCGGGGGTTACCACGCGCGTGACTTCACGTTCCACCAATCCCTTCGAGAGTGCCGGATCGGTCATCTGCTCGCAAATGGCAACTTTGTAGCCCTTTTCGATCATCTTTTGCAGATAGGTATCGACCGCATGATAGGGAACTCCGCACATCGGCGCACGCTCTTCAAGGCCGCATTCTTTACCGGTCAGCGTTAAATCCAGCTCTTCGCTCACCAGTTTGGCGTCTTCAAAGAACATTTCATAGAAATCGCCGAGACGAAAGAACAGAATCGTATCGGGATATTGTTCTTTGATGGACATATATTGCTGCATCATCGGAGAGAGTGCCAAGGGAATTCACCTCTTTTCATTGCGAAACAAGTATCAGTGGCAACCGGAACATCCCGAACAATCGCCGGAGCAATCGCCCGAATCCATGTGGCCCGTTACAATGAACTGGAGCACCTGATTCACCTGATTGATCAGGCTTGTGAATGCCGCACGCGCTTCGGTCAGCGCCACGATATCATCCATCATGCGCAGCTTTTCCTGAATCTCATCCATTTCATCGGACAGACGCTTGAGTGCGCCCGCATCCGGATTATCCTGATGCATCAGCTGCTGAATGCCCGTGCGCTTTTCGAGCATTTCGCTCATCAACTGTGCGGCTTCGGCATTCTTCATCGCCTTGTCTTCGGCTTCCTTCATATGCTGATAAACTTCGCTCGCCATCAGCGCTTCGCCCAATTCACGGGTCTTCTGAAATACGTTATCCATTTTCTGTTCCTCCTCAGACAATTTCGCCTCGCAGTGTATTGCGACCGGCGGAAGTGATTTTCACATTAACGGTTTTTCCAATCAAGCTTTCATCTCCGGGGAAATTTACCATAATCGCACGCGGCGTTTTTCCTCCGACCGAACCTGCATCGCGTGTAGATGTGCTTTCCACCAGAACGGGTTCTATCCGTCCGACCATCTCGGACAAAACTTCCGCCGTGATGGACTGCTGCAACGCAATCAGCTTTTGAATGCGCGCGGATTTTTCGTCGGCGCTGATGCCGTCCGGCATTTTAGCCGCCTTGGTGCCCACGCGCGGCGAATAGATGAAGGTATACGCCGAATCATAGCGAACCTCGCGCACGAGAGACATCGTTTCTTCAAACTGCGCCTCGGTTTCTCCCGGAAAGCCTACAATGATATCGGTGGTAATGCCGATATTGGGGCGTGCTTCACGCAGTTTCTTCACCACGGAAAGGTATTTTTCACGGGTGTAATGACGATTCATTTGGCGCAAAATCTCATCATCGCCCGCCTGAACCGGAAGATGCAGATGCGGCATCAGATGTTTCAATTCACGATACGCACCGATCAATTCATCCGACAAATCCTTCGGATGCGATGTCATAAAGCGAATGCGCGGAATCTCCAGTCGATCAAGGCGATAGAGAAGATTCGCAAATTCCGCACCGCCGCCGCGATAGGAATTCACGTTTTGCCCGAGCAAAGTGATTTCCTGAACGCCTGCATCTCGCAAACGCAGAGCTTCGTTGATAATATCCTCGGGCTCACGAGAACGTTCCCGACCGCGAACGTAAGGAACGATGCAATAGGTGCAAAAATTGTTGCAGCCGTACATGATATTCACGAATGCGCTGAATTTACTTGAACGCACCTCCGGCATTCCTTCAACAATTTCGCCGTCGATTTGCATTACTTCCACCACGGGATTGCGTTCGCACAGCACGCGATAAAGGTATTCCGGCAGGCGATAAAGGTTATGCGTTCCGTAAATGAGGTCAATGAAGGGATACTTCTCCTTCATGACCTTGGCCATTCCCTCTTCCTGCGTCATACAACCGCCGACGCAAATCATGAGATTCGGCTTATCTTTCTTTAATTCCTTCAGCCAAATCACGTTGCCCAGCGCTTTGTTTTCTGCGTTTTCACGAACACAGCAGGTATTATAAAGAATCAAATCCGCCTGTTCACGCACAGGTTCGCGCTTCATCCCCATTTCGCAAAGCATTCCGGCAATGGATTCAGAATCGCGCTCGTTCATCTGACAGCCCATCGAGACAATATGAAAAGTCTGCGGCCGTTCGGACATTGCACAAACCAGCTTCATATATTCGCGCTGCTTGAGCATTTCACTCTCTGAAACGTGAATCGGTTCTCTCATGCTTTTATCCTCATTTCAATCGTATTGCTTTTTTGATGGCTTGATTGGCGTCTGTCGGCGCAATTCGAAAACCGCCCTCGACCGTTTCGGATTGCATCAAATAGCCTTGAATACCATCCGGAACGCCGATTTTTTGGATTCGACTCGCAATCGGCGGCAATGCTTCAATTAAATACGCCCCCTGTGCTCCCTGATGTGCACGAACCCAAAGCTGTCGAACGGCTTTTCGAGCCAGCGTTTCATGCGATTCCACCATGCCCGCGCCCAAACAATCGCCACAGGTATGCAGAAGCTGTTTCGTAATCGGCGGACGCACTTTTTTCCGTGTCATTTCCACCAGCCCGAGCTGTGTGAATCCCAACACATTGGTTCTGTTTTGATCCGATTTCAGCTCCGTGCGCAATAAATCGAGCAATGCCTCTCGCTGCGACTGCGCATTCATATCAATGAAATCAATAATGATGATGCCGCCGATATCACGCAAGCGAAGTAATCGTGCGATTTCCCGAACCGCTTCACAGTTGAGCTTGAAAATCGTTTCTTCCAGCGATTTCTTTCCGACGAATTTTCCGGTATTGACGTCGATTACCGTTAGCGCTTCCGTTTCATCCACAACCAGCGTTCCGCCGCTTTTCAGATAAATCATCCGATTTAACGCCCGATCCATCTGCGTATCTATGCGATAGAGATCGAACAGCGGTGTTTCGGCGGTGTGCAAATGGGTGTGCAAATGCAGAATATCCGTGAATTCGGGGGCAAATGTTTGCAGGGCCTGTCTTGTTTCCTCGAACAGCGCTTCCCCATCCACTTCAATGGAGGCGACGGACGCATCCAGCATATCACGCACCATTCGCACAACAAGGCTGCCGTCGATATCAACACGTTTCGGCGCCTTTGTGCAGCGTGCACGCCGATCGATTTCGCGCCAAAGCGATTGCGTTCGATTGCAATCAAGCGCCAGCGCTTCTTCCGATTCGCCCTGTGCGGCGGTTCGGATAATCACGCCCATGCCGATTCGATCCGATATTTTCCGTGCGATTGCATACAATCGCTCATGTTCTTCGGAATCTGTAATTTTCTTGGAAACGCCCGCATATTTTACCGTCGGTAAAAGCACGGTGGTTCTTCCCGGAATCGTAATATGCTGTGAAATTCGACAGCCTTTCGTTCCGCCGGGTTCTTTGATTACCTGAACCAGAATCTCCTGCCCCGAATGAATCATGCGTTCAATGCGCATTTCCTTCATTTGAGCGGCCAATTCGGGCGCATCCGTGCCTATGTCTCCGGCGTAAAGAAAAGCATTTTTCGCAAGTCCGATATCGACAAACGCCGCATTCATTCCCGGCAGAATATTCTGCACCCGTCCGAGATACAGATTTCCCGTCAGCTTTTCTTCACCATGCCGATCCATGTGCATTTCGCACAATGCACCGTCTTCGATTACCGCCAGACGGGTTTGATCCATCACCGATTCCAGCAGAAATTTCTTTTCCATTTACAGCTCCATCAACGGTTTCAGTGCTCCCGATGCATCGCATCCCAGGAGACATTCTCTGTGAATGCGCATCTCCGGAACTTCCGTTTCCGCTATTTTGCAAATAGAAGCCATCAGCAAATCGGGCTTCAGGGTATCTCGTTCCGTAAGCTTCAATCGTGCACGAATGCCGTTGTCGCAAACCTGAACCGAAAGAGCGAGCGGACGGATATCGATTTCCTTTTCGCCGGATTTGGTTTTGCGTATCGCCATTACGGAATCGCACTTCAAAAATTCGGGAACCGCATTCAGGATTTTCGAAGCGTTTTCGCCCAACGGCTCAATGAAGTAATCCGAAGCCTGCACCATCGCCATCGGCGCCGGATGCTTATCATCCACAAGCCGCGCTTCCAGCACGGGCAAATCAACGGGAAGCGAAGCCCTCATGGCTTCCTCCACACGTTTTCTGCCCATCGGCGCAGACAGCTTAAAGTCTACGATTTCATATTCACTCGTCCAGCCGAGCGCAAGAGCCGAACCGAACGACATCACAGGATGAGGGTTGAATCCCTGCGTCCACGCAATCGGCAAGCCCGTTCGATTCAACGCACGTTGAAAAAAACGCTGCAAATCGAGATGCGAAATAAAGCGCAGGCGCGGCTGTTTTCCGAATCGAATCATCGCACGCATAGCTTTTTCGCCTCCTCATAACGATTTACACCGCAACCGACACAGCCTTTGCGGCAATCATGGGTAATCTCGCCGTTTTGCGCCTTTTCCCATTCACGTTTGAGAAATTGCTTGGTGATGCCCGCATCCAGGTGATCCCACGGCAAAACTTCATCCAAACTGCGTTCGCGGCAAGCATAAAAATCGGGATCCAGATTCACGTCCTTCATGGACTGAAGCCATACATCGTATTTGAACTGATCCGACCAGCCGTCCATCTTGCATCCCATGCGATACGCCCGTTCGAGCGCATCCGCCAATCTGCGGTCGCCGCGGGCAAATACCGCCTCGATATAGCTCACATCCGGCGCATGATACTTGAAATCAACGCCCTTGATTTTTCGCAGAGCCTCCTTCAAAAGCTGCTGTCTGCGAACAACGGAATCGTAATCAAGCTGGGGCGACCACTGAAACGGCGTGAAGTTTTTCGGAACGAAAACGGAAGCACTCACGGTAATCCGCAGCCCGGGCGCGCGTTTTTCCTTCGGAACGGAAAAATAGCACTTGCGCACTTTTTCGGCCAAATCCGCAATGCCGAGAACATCTTCATCGGTCTCCGTGGGCAAGCCCAGCATGAAATACAATTTAACCGACGACCAGCCGTTTTCGAATGCATCCGTTACCGAACGAATCAAATCGTCTTCGCTGACGCCCTTATTGATGACATCACGCAGGCGCTGCGTTCCCGCTTCGGGCGCAAGCGTCAAGCCCGTTTTCTTGACCTTCTGCGTTTCTTTCAAGGTGTCTGTAAGCACATTATCGATTCTCTGTGACGGAAGCGAAATGCGCACTCGTTTCTGTGCGAATTTTTCTACCATTTTATGTGCCAGTTCGGGAAGACATGAATAATCTCCGCTCGACAAACTCATCAGCGAAATTTCATCGTAACCGGTGGCGGAAACGAGTTTGTCTGCGATTTCCATCAATCGATCCAGACTGCGTTC
>CAVHAH010000080.1:0-2042 GCA_963633785.1 bacterium | reverse complement strand
CTGCGTTCACGCACGGGACGGTAAATCATGCCCGCCTGGCAGAAACGGCATCCTCGGGTGCAGCCGCGGAAGATTTCGAGCATGATTCGATTGTGAACCACCTCGCCGAACGGCACAATCAGCTTTTCGGGATAATCGGCGGCCGTAAGATCGGGCACCATCGCCTTGCGAACCACTTCGGGCGCACCGTCTTTGGGGAGAATGGCTTTTACCGTTCCGTCCGAATGATACTCGATATCGTACAGACTCGGCACGTAAATCCCCTTAATTCGACTTGCCCGCTTCAAAAATTCCGACCGAGGCAAGCCCGATGCTTTCCATTCTTTATAGCAGTCGATTACCTGATGCGTTTCGTTTTCACCGTCTCCGATGGCCACCAAATCAACGAAAGGCGCAAGCGGTTCGGGATTGAATGCGCACGGACCGCCGACCAGCACAAACGGGCCGTCACTGCGTTGAGACGCCCGCAGCGGAATCCCCGCAAGGTCCAGCGCATTCAAAACATTCGTAAAGCTCATTTCGTATTGAAGGGTTATGCCGAGAATATCGAAATCCCGAATGGGTGTGCGTGATTCCAGCGAAAACAGCGGAATTCGGTTTTCGCGCATCAGCGCTTCCATATCCACCCACGGCGAAAAAACGCGCTCACACCAGGCATCCGTGCGTCGATTGATTGTATGATAAAGAATCTTCATGCCCAGATGCGACATGCCGACTTCATAGGTATCCGGAAACAGAAAAGCGAAGCGAACATCCACCTCTGAAGGGTCTTTCATTACAGAGTTGAATTCGCCTCCCATATAGCGTGCGGGTTTCTGCACCTGCATCAACAGCGATTCAATGCGTTCGGAAAGATTCAAAGAAATACCTCCTGAGTTTCGATAAATACCTATTTTCTCATAATCACTTTATCAGTTTTTTGATTTTCCTTCTACCTATAAATGTTAATTCCGTGATGGCATGTCTTTATCGGGCGCACAATCGCCGAAACCGCAAAGAAAAAGCCGGGCTTGAATTTTATAGGGAAGTATGTTATTATTTGCAAAAAGGAAACCTGAGCAGATTCAGAGTCGGAGGCGATTATGCTGTATTCGGAAATGGAGCGTTACTGGATTTGGCTTTCGTCGGTGGACGGCATCGGCGTGAAGCGATTCTATCAGCTTCTGAGCATCTTTGAGGATCCGCAATCGGTCTGGGAGAATATCTCCGCCCCCGAATTAAAATTTCTGGGAAGCAAAACGCTTCAGGCTTTGCGTTCGGCACGCAGTGAAAAATATATCGATTCACTGTTTCAATCGCTCGAAGCCTGTGAATGCCGTGCGATTCCCCGTGTCAGCGATGCGTATCCTTCCCTGCTTTCCGAAATATACGATCCGCCGGTTACGCTCTATGTGCGCGGCGAATGCCCATTGGACGAAGAAAAAATGTTTGCCATCGTCGGTTCTCGGCGCTGTACGCGTGACGGTCAGCGAGCCGCAAGAGAAATCGCCGCACATCTGGCGCGTGAAAACGTCACGGTGGTCTCCGGATTGGCGCGCGGCGTGGATACGTGCGCTCATCAGGGAACATTGAGCGTTCACGGGAAAACCATCGCCATTCTCGGCAGCGGTCCGGACGTGATTTATCCTCCCGAAAACGATGAATTGGCTGAACAGATTCTCATCGAAGGCGGTGCGATATTAAGCGAATATCCGCCGGGAACACGTCCGAACGCAGGCCTGTTTCCCGCTCGCAATCGCATTATCAGCGGAATTACGCAGGGAACGCTTCTTGTTGAAGGCGCACGCAATTCAGGCGCAATGATTACCGTGAACGACGCACTCGATCAAAATCGAGATGTATTCGCCGTGCCGGGTTCCATCTATTCGCCGTTGAGCGAGGCACCGAACAAATTGATTGTAGACGGTGCACATCCCGTGGTATCCGCGTGGGAAATCCTGGATTACTATCGCTGGGCGGCACGCAACGAAGTGTTGCCCGAGAAAAAGCCTGCGATAGAACTTTCCGACGAAGAGCGGCGCATCGTTCTTCCTTTGACAGAA
>CAVHAH010000079.1:7440-9043 GCA_963633785.1 bacterium | reverse complement strand
GCGCCATGTGGTGCAACTGGTGGACATTCGCCATGAACCGACCGGGGAAGATCAGATGATGACGAACTATCTCAGGCATTACGAGATTCCGTTTACCGTGGTGGCCACGAAGGCAGACAAACTCTCCAAGGCACAGCGCAGCCGGTCGATACCGGTCATTTGCCGAACGCTGGTGGTTCAGCCGTGGGAGATCATCACCTGTTCCTCTTCGGACAAAACCGGACTGGACGCGATTACGGAATTGATGGCGGGCATTGTAGAACCGAAATCGGAAGAATAGGGGCGTGCACTATGGGAATCAAGGTTGTAAAATTCGGCGGATCCTCTCTGTGCGATGCACAGCATTTCAAGCAGGTGAAGGAAATCATTCTTTCGGACCCGGCGCGCTGCTATGTTGTGCCCAGCGCTCCCGGCAAGCGCAATCCGGAAGATAAGAAAATCACGGATTTGCTGTATGAATGCTATCACCTCGTGGACATCAATCAGCCCCACGAAGAGATTTTTGAAATCGTCGCCAAGCGCTTTCGCGATATTGCGAAGGAACTGGAACTGACGTTTGACATCGACGGTGTGCTGCGCGAAACCTGCCACGAGATTCGCAAACGCCGCAGCCCCGATTACGCCGCCAGCCGCGGTGAATATCTAAGCGGCATACTGCTTTCGGAATATCTCGGCTGGGATTTCATCGACCCCGTGGACGTGATCAAATTCGACCGCCGCGGCACTTTCGCGTCTGAATGGACGAACGAAATGCTGAAAAAGGCACTGGAGGAACATCCGCACGCGGTCATTCCCGGATTCTACGGTTCTTACCCCAACGGCGAGGTGCACACATTCTCCCGCGGCGGCAGCGATGTTTCCGGCGCAATCGTCGCGCGCGCAGCCGAAGCGGAGGTTTATGAAAACTGGACGGATGTGAACGGCTTCCTGATGGCCGACCCGCGCGTGGTGGACAATCCCAGATGCATTCGCAAGCTCACTTATCGCGAACTGCGTGAGCTTTCCTATATGGGCGCAACGGTTCTGCATGAGGATGCGATTTTCCCGGTGCATAAAGCGGGCATTCCGACCAACATCCGCAACACCAACAATCCGTCCGAACCCGGCACGATGATTGTGGCTCAGCCGACCGAAGAAAGCTATGAAACGCCGATTACCGGTATTGCGGGACATAAGGATTTCACGCTGATTACCATTGATAAGGCGATGATGAACGCCGAATACGGTTTCGGCCGCCGTGTGCTTCAGGCACTGGAAGATTTCGATGTGTCGTTCGAACATTTGCCCACGGGCATAGATACCATGTGCGTGGTCATTTCCGATAAAGAATTGCTTACGCGCAAAGACCAGATTGTTCAGCGCATCAAGCAAACCTGTCAGCCGGATTCCATCGAAATTCAATCCGGCATGGCACTGATTGCCACGGTGGGCTACGGAATGGTTCGCCGTCGCGGTACGGCTGCGAAATTGTTCGGAGCGCTGTATCAGGCAGGCGTGAACGTGCGCATGATTGATCAGGGCTCGAGCGAACTGAATATCATTGTGGGTGTGGATACGGCGGATTTCGATACCGCAATGCGTGCAATCTACAATGCTTTTGTGA
>CAVHAH010000079.1:0-7430 GCA_963633785.1 bacterium | reverse complement strand
ATGATTGCATTTTACCACGGCGATCAGCACGATGTGAATCACTTTCTGAAGGTTTTTGCCTATGCTCAGACGATAGCGGAGGGCGAAAACATGGAAGCAAACGCACGTCAGATTCTGGAATGGACGGCGATTGTGCACGATATCGCATGCCCGCTTTGCCGTGAAAAATACGGCAGTGCAATCGGCAAAAAGCAGGAGGAGGAAAGCCCTGCACTGCTTAATGAATTCTTCAAGAATACGGATATGAAGAACGAGGATCTCGAAAAAATCACATGGCTGGTTGCGCATCATCACACCTATACCGATGTAACCACGCAGGAGCACAGAATATTGCTTGAAGCGGATTTCCTGGTCAACGCAGGCGAGGGCGGCGCTTCGAGAACGGCTATCGAGAATATGCGTGAAAACGTATTCCGAACGCAAACCGGTATTCGTCTGCTGGATAAGATGTATCTGAACTAAAGCGATTGTGAGGAAAATATGATTCTCAAGCATTCACGTGATCCGGTCAATGGACAGCCGGTGGAGAATACATTCATTGCCATCGATGAAAAGAGCGGTTCCAGACTCGGTGCGGCCGTGATTTATCCGGAGGATAAATCGGTGATGTTTCCGCTTCGACCGCTCCAGGTGCTGGTGGATTTGGAAACACTTCCCGCACCGGATGCGCTTCTGGGGGCGGCTATCGCCCGCGGAAAAGAAATCTGCGTGAATTCGGAGCAGTTTTGCCGATTGTATGCGCAGATTGAGCCGGATGACGATGATTCCATGAAAGCCCTTTCCGCTTTGGGTTTTGCAGATAACGACGGACTTGTTCGCATGGAGATGCGTTTGCCGACTGAACGTGATTTTCCGATGCCGAAGGGCGTGGAGATTGTGTATGATGATCTTTCCGAGAAAAAGGAGAGGGAATACTTCCTTCAGCGGTATAATCTCCTCTACGGAACGCACTACGGAATGGGTTGGCTGGATAATTTCACGGATCGCAAGAGCTTTCAGCGTATTTTACTGTTGGAAGAAAACGGAATCATGGCGGAAGCACTGATTTGGCGTGAAGGCTATGCGGGCGTAATCGGATATTTTCAGGTCACGAAACGCTGGCGGCATCAGGGAATCGGAAAAAAACTGATTTCTCTGGCGTGTGATTGCTTTGAAAAACAAAACCTGTATTGCGCCGAAGCCAATGTACGTGCGCGCTATCCGCATGTATTGAAGCTGATGAAGTGCGTAGGCTTTCAGCAGGCGGAATTGAAGATGCGCTATCCGGGCATAGACATCAATCCCAAATAATCAGACGGGATTCTCATGAAAAATTAGCCGAATACGGCGCAACTCGAAAACGAGTTGCGCCGTATTCGATTTTTTATGTTTACCGGGGGAGATTGCGAGAAAATAGGGGATATGTCAATGATTTTGCAGCTTTTGTTTTCTGTCTATTATCGTAATGATACGTTGTCTGTTATACCTCTGCATCATTACAAATACCGTGTCGAAGGCGGCAGACAGTACAGACGTGATGACAAACACGGGGTATGCACCGAACCAAATGCCCGCAATAATCGGCAGAAAGCTCAGCAATGCAACCGTTTCGTGAATCAGCTCCGCCTGGCACATCGCCTGTGCGATTTCTTCCCATGTGTGCTGTCTTGAATCAAACAGGGATCGATCATAAGTCGGCATTTTGCGGTTCAGCCGTTTGATGCCGAGCTTTTCGTATAACGACATTTCACGTTCACCGGCATGATACCGCCATCTGCGAAAATCGGCTTTGTTATGCATGGTCAAGTTAAAGACAAGGGATACAAGCAGCCGCATAATAAGATGATAGGCCGTTGTTCCGAATATGATGGCAAGCGTAAGCATCACTTCAAGTGCGCTTGTCCGGTATAATATCGCCGCCGCAAATGTCGCTGCAAGTGTTAATGCTGCAATCAATTTAAATTTCTTTGCCATAACTACCTGCTCCGTTAGAAGATTCGGTTTATCACGTTTTCCCGAGGAATTACGGAAAAAGTGATTGCAAAAGAGCATAAATGGCTTTTGCTTGAGTTGAGAAAAATAAGCAAAGGGAGTCAAAAAAACATTCGGCGGCAAATCGGAACATGTCTTTTGCCCTGTCTGCTTCTTGCAAAATTCACTGCCCGATTTACCGCCTTATTTAATCAGCGTATCCTCAGATGATGTATTTATGAATGTCCTTGCGATGCAAATCGGTTGAAAGCATCTTTTCCACATAATCGGCATCGATTGTCAGATGCACTTCGGGAGCGTCTCCGCCGCCGGCGTTGAAAGCGATATCCGTCAAAATCCGTTCAAGCATCGTGTGCAAGCGGCGTGCACCGATATTCTCTTCGGTTTCATTCGCCTGCCATGCGGATTCGGCAATCTTCTGCAATGCTTCATCGGTGAATTCAAGAGTTACGCCATCCACGCCCAGCAACAGCTGATATTGGCGAATCAGCGCATTCTCCGGCTGAGTAAGTATCCGTGCATAATCCTGAACGGTCAACGGATTCAAATCCACCCGAACAGGGAAACGTCCCTGCAGTTCCGGAATCAGGTCTGTGACTTTTGATACATGGAATGCACCTGCGGCAATAAACAGAACATGGTCGGTTTTCACCGGACCGTATTTCGTATTCACGGTAGAACCTTCCACAATCGGCAAAATATCTCTCTGAACGCCCTCTCGAGATACATCAGGACCGCCGTGCGAACTGCGTCCCGCTACTTTATCGATTTCATCGAGAAACACAATACCGTGCTGTTCTGCACGATCGATGGCTTCCGAATACACGGCATCCATGTCAATCAGATTTTGACTTTCTTCCGCAACGAGAATCTTGCGGGCTTCCCGCACTTCAACCTTGCGCAGTTTGGTTTTTTTCGGAAGGATGCCGCCGAGCATATCGTTGACATCCATGCTTGTGCCGGGCAATTCCTGTTTGGGCGTGAATTCTTCCACTTCGATTTCAACGATTTCGTGTTCCAACTCACCCTTGCGAAGCTTCGTACGAACATCATCCTGACGTATTGCCAGTTTCTCGCGATCTTCGGCAGGCGGTTCAGGCTCGTTTCGATGCGTTCCCATCAGAATATCGAACGGATTGACGGGCTTTTTCTTTACGGAATGGGTCAGCAATTCAACCAATCGGCTTTCGGCATTGGCTTCTGCACGAACCCGTACACGGTCGGCGTGCTGTTCCTTCACCAGGCGAATCGACGCTTCGACCAAATCACGGATAATCGATTCAACATCACGTCCGACATAGCCGACTTCCGTGAATTTGGTAGCTTCCACCTTTACAAACGGTGCATCCACCAGTTTCGCCAAGCGCCGTGCGATTTCGGTTTTGCCAACGCCGGTCGGGCCGACCATCAAAATGTTTTTCGGAGTAACTTCCTCGCGCATTTCTTCGGGAAGCATTGCACGGCGATAGCGATTGCGCAATGCTACGGCTACCGCACGTTTGGCATCCTCCTGACCGATAATATAGCGATCCAGTTCGCGAACGATTTCCCTCGGAGTCAACTGTATCATAGCTTCTCCTTTCAGACCGTTTCCACGATGATGTTGGAATTGGTGTACACGCAAATTTCGGACGCAACTTTAAGTGCGGCCTCGGCAATTTCTTTCGCGCTCATTTGGGTATGCGCATACAGCGCACGTGCCGCAGCCAGTGCGAAATTACCGCCGCTTCCGATGGTCAGAATGCCTTCATCCGGCTCGATAACTTCGCCCGTGCCCGAAACAAGCAGAAGATTCTCCTTATCCGCACAGATCAACATGGCCTCCAATTTGCGAACGGCCTTGTCCATGCGCCAATCCTGCGCCAGCTCAATCGCCGCTCGGGGGAGATTGCCCGAATACTGCGTCAGGCGGTCTTCCAACTTTTCCGCCAAGGCGAATGCATCGGAGACCGTTCCCGCAAAGCCGATTACCACACGGTCGTTATAAATGCGGCGAATCTTTTTTGCCGTTCCCTTCATGATGGTATGTTCACCCATGGTCACCTGGCCGTCGCCTGCGATGGCTGTGATACCGTTTCGGCGCACGGCGCAAATGGTTGTGCCGCGAAAAACGCTACGGGGTTCATTTTCATAGCTCATACTTTTGTATCACCTCGTTGAGTACGTTTTGTGCGCGTTCGCCGAGCTTTTCATAGCGATTGCGCTTGCCGCGAATGCGCTCTTGCAGCGGTTCGAGAATGCCGAAATTGGCATTCATCGGCTGGAAGTTCGCATTCGGCGCAGAAACATGATGTGCGAGTGCACCGAGAATTGTTTGATGTGTGAAATCGGGTTCGGGCTTTCCTTCCAGAGCACACGCCAGTGCGATTGCCGCAACCAGACCCGATGCCGTTGATTCCATATAGCCTTCCACACCCGAAAGCTGACCCGCAAAGCGAATCATAGGATTATCTTTCAATGCATAATTCGCACCCAGCATATCGGGGCCGTTCAGGTAAGTGTTTCGATGCATCACACCGTAGCGGGCAAATTCGGCGTTTTCAAGTCCGGGAATCATGCTGAATACGCGCTTTTGTTCGCCCCATTTGAGCCTTGTCTGGAAGCCGACGAGATTGTACATCGTGCCCGCTTCGTTTTCCTGACGCAGCTGCACCACCGCATAAGGCTCTTTTCCTGTTCTCGGATCAATCAGTCCAACGGGCTTCAACGGGCCGAAAGCCAGCGTTTGCCGTCCTCGTGATGCGAGAATTTCCACGGCAAGACAGCCTTCGAACACGAGTTTCTTTTCGAAATCGTGCAATTCAGCCAGTTCGGCGCCTACAAGCGCATCATAGAAGGCGTTGTATTCTTCTTCGGTCATCGGGCAATTCAGGTAATCCGAGCCGCGGTCATAGCGTGATGCTCGAAAAACCTTTTCCATATTCAGCGATTCTGCGGTTACAATCGGCGCGGCGGCATCGAAAAAATGCAGCGATTTTGCCCCCGGCAACGCTTCGATGGCTTGAACCAGCGCAGGATCGGTCAAAGGTCCCGTTGCGATAATGCACGGCTCGTTCGGTATTTGATCCACAACGCCCGTTTCGAATGTAACCAGCGGGTGTTGACGAAGCGTATCGGTAATCAGTTTTGAAAACCGATCACGGTCTACCGCCAAAGCTCCGCCTGCGGGAACACGGCTTTGAAGTGCGCATTTCAGAATCAATGAATCCAATGCGTGCATTTCCGCCTTCAAAACGCCCGATGCGTTGGACAGTTGCTCGGCTTTGAGCGAATTGGAACAGACCAATTCCGCAAAACCTTCGCTTTTGTGTGCGGGACTGAATTTCACCGGCTTCATCTCAATCAGGCGAACGGGAAATCCTCGCTTAACAAGCTGCCAGGTTGCTTCGGATCCCGCCAAACCTGCGCCGACGACGGTTACGGTCGGTTTATTCGCCATCATCTGTGCCTCCGTTGTCAATCTGTACACGATGTCGGCACGATTCATTTACGCAAACATGATAGGCTGCGCCTTTCGCACCGCGTTTGTAAATCATGCGTCCGCCGCAAATCGGGCATTTCTCGTTTACGGGAAGATCCCACGAAACGAATTCGCATTCGGGATAGCGTTCGCATCCGTAGAATTTACGTCCCTTGCGGCTCACGCGTTCAATCAGCTCACCGCCGCATTCCGGACACTTTACTCCGATATTTTTCGGCAATGCCAAAGTATGTCTGCATGCGGGGAAATTCGGACACGCCAGGAATTTTCCGTAACGGCTCATCTTGTAAACCATCATCGCACCGCATTTTTCACACGGCACATCGGAAACCTGATCTTCGATGGAAACCTTCTCAATCGCACTTTCGGCACGTTCGAGTGTTTCGCTGAACGGACCGTAGAATTCACGAATGACATTGTGCCATTCCATCTCGCCGGATTCAACTTCATCCAACTCGTCTTCCATGTGTGCGGTGAATGCGATGTCCACGATATTCGGAAAATGTTTGACCATGGTGTCATTCACGATTTTCCCAAGCTCCGTCGGAATCAGACGCTTGTTTTCGCGCGCAACATAACCGCGGGTGATAATGGTTGAAATCGTCGGCGAATAGGTCGACGGTCTGCCGATGCCCTTTTCTTCCAGCGCACGCACGAGGCTCGCTTCCGTATACCGTGGCGGCGGCTGCGTGAAATGCTGCTCCGAATCGAATCCTTCGGTTTTTGCTTTCATGCCTTCGGACAAATCGGGCAGCGTTCGTGCATTCGCTTCTTCCTGCGCATCATCGAGGCTCTCTTCATACACGGCGGTGAAGCCCGCAAAGCGCTGTTTTTGGGCATTGAAATGGAAGCGGACACCGTTATCGGAATCCACGTCTACGCTCAAAGTATCATAAACCGCAGGCGCCATTTGCGAAGCGACAAAGCGATCGTAAATCAATTTGTACAAACGGAACTGATCGCGAGTGAGCGAGGGTTTGATAACATCGGGACGATGATTCAAATCCGTCGGGCGAATGGCTTCGTGCGCATCCTGTGCGCTTTTGCGTGTTTTGTAGGTGTTCGGTTTTTCGGGAAGGTATTCGCTGCCGTATGTTTCGGCCACGAGATTGCGAACGGATTCAATCGCCTCATCCGCAGTGCGGGTCGAGTCGGTACGGATATAGGTAACCAAACCCTGTGAACCTTCGCCTGCAAGCTCTACGCCTTCATAGAGCTGCTGAGCAATCTGCATGGTCTTCTGCGTGGTAAAACCGAGTTTGCGCGAAGCTTCCTGCTGAAGATTCGACGTTGTGAACGGCGGAGCGGGGAATTTTCTGCGTTCCGAGCGTTTAATGCCGGAAACCGAGAATTGTGCATTCTCACAGCGGGCAAGAACGCGATCTGCCTCTTCTTTGGAAGAAAGGTTCGTTTTTTCGCCATCGATGGATACGAAACGTGCAACGATGGTTGAACGTTCGAACTTGAATTTCGCATCGATGCTCCAGTATTCTTCGGGAATAAAGATTTCGATTTCCTCTTCGCGGTCGCAAATCATCTTCGCCGCTACGGATTGCACTCGGCCGGCGCTCAAGCCCTTTTTGATTTTCGCCCACAGAAGCGGACTGATTTTGTAGCCGATCAGGCGATCGAGCACACGCCGTGCCTGCTGCGCATTCACCAGATCCATATCGATGGTACGAGGTGCTTTCACCGCAGCCTGAATGGCCTTTGCGGTCACTTCGTGAAATTCAATGCGGCAGGCGCTGCTTTCATCGATGCCCAGAATATTTGCCAAATGCCAGGAAATGGCTTCTCCTTCGCGGTCCGGGTCAGTTGCGAGATAGATTTTGGAAGCCGTGCGTGCTTCCTTGCGAATGCGACTGAGAATTTCGCCGCGCCCGCGAATGGTGATATATTTCGGCTCGAAGTTGTTTTCGATGTCTACACCGATTTGCGATTTCGGCATATCGCGCACATGTCCCTGTGACGCTTCCAC
>CAVHAH010000078.1:4225-9052 GCA_963633785.1 bacterium | reverse complement strand
GCCGGTTACCGTTTTGAACGGCCGCCCCGGCTACATCAATTTTCTCGATGCGCTCAACGGCTGGCAGCTTGTTTCCGAATTGAAGAAGGCTACCGGCATTCCGGCGGCGGCGTCTTTCAAACATGTAAGCCCCGCAGGTGCGGCAGTCGGCACGGAGCTTTCGGACGTTCTCAGACGCATTTATTTCGTTCCGGAGGATTTGACGCTCACGCCTCAGGCGAATGCTTATGCTCGTGCCCGCGGTGCCGATCGCATGTCCTCGTTCGGTGATTTCATCTCTTTGAGCGACTGCTGCGATGTCGCAACGGCGAAATTGATTGAGCACGAAGTTTCCGATGGCGTGATTGCCCCGTGCTATGAGCCTGAAGCACTGGAGATTCTCAAGCGGAAGCGCAAGGGAAACTACACGATTCTTCAGATGAATCCCGATTATGTTCCCGAGAAAATCGAGCGCAAAATGTGCTTTGGCATCACATTCGAGCAGGGACGCAACGATATTCAAATCAATGCGGATATGCTCGAAAAAGTAGTGACGAAGAACACTACGCTGACCGAAACGCAGAAGCGTGATCTGGTTATTTCGCTGATTACGCTTAAATACACCCAGTCCAATTCCGTGTGCTTTGCCAAAGACGGTCAGGCAATCGGCATCGGTGCGGGTCAGCAGAGTCGTATTCACTGCACACGCCTGGCGGGCAGTAAGGCGGACAACTGGCATCTGCGCCAGCACGAGAAGGTTTTGAATCTTCCGTTCAGAGAGGATATCGGCCGCGCGGATCGTGATAATACCATTGATTTGTATATTTCGGACGATGCAAATGATGTTCTGGCGGATGGCGCATGGCAGCGCTTGTTCACCGTTCGCCCCGAACCGTTCACTCGCGAGGAAAGACGTGCATATCTGGACACAATCACGGATGTGGCACTCGGCAGCGATGCGTTTTTCCCGTTCGGCGACAATATCGAGCGTGCACATCGCAGCGGCGTAACGGCCATTGCACAGCCGGGCGGCTCTGTTCGTGACGATCAGGTGATTGCCACCTGCGACAAATTCGGAATGGCGATGGCATTCACCGGAATGCGGCTGTTCCATCACTAAGGAGAATACGCATGAAAGTTATGGTAGTCGGCGGCGGCGGTCGTGAGCATGCGATCATCCACCGAATTCATATGAATCCCTCTGTTGAAAAGATTTACGCCCTCCCCGGCAATGCGGGCATTGCGCAGGAAGCCGAGTGCGTGCCGATTTCCGCCACGGATATTTCGGGAATTGTGCGCTTTGCGAGCGAAAACGGCATAGATTTCGCCGTGATTGCCCCCGATGATCCGCTGGCGCTGGGTGCAGTGGATGCTTTGCATGAAATCGGCATTGCGTGCTTCGGCCCGAATAAAGCGGCGGCACGCATCGAAAGCAGCAAGGCATTTGCGAAACAGCTGATGCAGAAATACCACATTCCGACGGCGGATTTTCAGGTGTTCGACGATTGCGATGAAGCACTGAAGTATGTTCGCAAAGAGAATCGCCCGTTGGTTGTGAAGGCGGACGGACTTGCGCTGGGCAAAGGCGTTCTGATTTGCATGACGCAGGAAGAAGCCGAAGAAGCCGTGATTTCCATGATGCGTGATCATCGCTTCGGCAATAGCGGCGCACGGGTGGTTATCGAAGAGTTTCTGGAAGGTCCCGAGGTTTCGGTGCTGAGCTTTACCGACGGGCATACCGTTTGCCCCATGGTTGCCTCCATGGACCACAAGCGTGCGAATGACAACGATACGGGCCTGAATACCGGCGGCATGGGCGCAATCGCCCCGAATCCGTTTTATACGAAAGAAATCGCAGAACGCTGTATGCGGGAAATTTTTCTGCCGACCATTCGGGCAATGCGTGAAGAAGGCTGTCCGTTTAAGGGTTGCCTGTACTTCGGTCTGATGATAACCGCAAACGGTCCGAAGGTTATCGAATACAACTGCCGCTTCGGCGATCCCGAAACGCAGGTGGTTTTGCCGCTTCTGAAAAGTGATTTGCTCACCGTTATGCAGGCGGTGGAATCCGAAACGCTGGATCAGGCGGAAGTTGCCTTTGAAGACAAAGCGTGTTGCTGTGTGATGCTCGCTTCGGGCGGTTATCCCGAGAAGTACGAAAAGGGAAAGACCATCACGCTCGGTTGTTCCGAAAGCATGGCACAGGTTTATCACAGCGGCACGGCCCGCAATGCGGACGGTGCGCTGATTACCGCAGGCGGTCGTGTGCTGGGCGTGAGCTGTGTGAAAGATACATTGCGTGAAGCGGTAGATGCGGCGTATGCGGCGGCAAGCGAAATTCATTTTGAAAAGATGCACTATCGAAGCGATATCGGCGCGCGTGCGCTGAAAGCAACGGAGGTTTGAAATGGTCTACAGACTGTATGTGGAAAAGAAGCCCGGCTATGACCACGAAGCGAGTGCACTGCTCAGCGAGCTGCAAACGTTTCTGGGAATCGGCGCACTTACGAATGTGCGTGTAATCAATCGCTACGATGTGGAAAATATCGCCGAGGATGTCTATCGAAGTGCGGTAGAGAATGTTTTGAGCGAACCGATGGTGGACGAGACGAGCGAACATCTGCCGAAACACGAAGGCTTTATTCTGGCGAGCGAATACCTTCCGGGTCAGTTTGATCAGCGGGCGGATTCCGCGGCGCAGTGTATCGCTTTGATGGCACAGTGCGAACGCCCGACGGTTCGAACGGCCACGGTGTATCTCTTTTCCGGAAGCCTGACCGAAAGCGATATCAATCGCATTCGCAGTTATCTGATTAACCCTGTGGAAAAGCGCGAAGCATCGCTTGATCGGGTGGATACGCTCAAAACGGAATATGCGATGCCGGATCATGTGGCAACACTCACGGGATTCATCGATTTGGATGATGAATCGCTGTTCGGTTTGATTGATCGGTATGCGCTGGCGATGGATCGTGCGGATATCGCATTCTGCCGAGAGTATTTCCGCTCCCTGCACCGCGATCCTACGATTACCGAATTGCGCTTGCTGGATACCTATTGGTCGGATCACTGCCGCCATACCACATTCCTGACGGAGCTGTGCGATGTGCAGATTGACGATCCCGATGTTCAGGCGGCGTATGAGCGCTATCTTGCGGTGCGCAAGGAAATCAATCGAACCAAGCCGATTACCCTGATGGATTTGGCAACTATCGGCGCAAAGGTGCTCAAGCATCGCGGCGTTTTGAATGATTTGGATGAATCCGAGGAAATCAACGCCTGCACCATTCAATTCCGCGCGAAAATCGACGGAACCGAAGAAGATTGGCTGCTCCTTTTCAAAAACGAGACACACAATCATCCCACGGAAATCGAACCGTTCGGCGGCGCGGCCACCTGTATCGGCGGTGCGGTGCGAGATCCCCTGTCGGGACGCAGCTATGTTTATCAGGCAATGCGCGTAACGGGTGCGGCCGATCCTACGCAGCCCGTTGAAAACACACTGCCCAATAAGTTGCCGCAGCGGCGGCTGGTAACCACTGCGGCCGCAGGTTACAGCGCCTACGGCAATCAGCTCGGCCTCGCAACGGGCTACGTGCGTGAAATTTACCATCCGGGCTATCTTGCGAAGCGCATGGAAATCGGCGCTGTGGTGGGTGCGACCCCGAAAAAGAATGTACGGCGTGAAGAACCCGCAGCAGGCGATGTGGTATTGCTGCTTGGCGGTCGAACGGGACGTGACGGCTGCGGCGGAGCGACGGGTTCGAGCAAATCGCACAACGCATCCTCGCTTTCTACCTGTGGAGCGGAAGTTCAAAAGGGCAATGCGCCCGAAGAACGCAAACTGCAAAGATTGTTCCGAAACGAACGCGCGGCACAGCTGATTAAGCGCTGCAACGATTTCGGTGCAGGCGGCGTTTCCGTGGCAATCGGTGAATTGGCGGACGGACTGGAAATTGATTTGGATTGCGTGAAGCGCAAATACGAAGGCCTTGACGGAACGGAATTGGCGATTTCCGAATCGCAGGAACGCATGGCCGTGGTTGTAGCGCCCGAAACGGTTTCCGAATTCGAAGCACTGGCGGATGCCGAGAATATCGAATGCACGCCCGTTGCACGTGTTACCGAAGAAAAAACGCTTAAAATGCGCTGGAAGGGCAACACGATTGTCAATATCTCCCGTGATTTCCTGAATTCCAACGGCGCTCCCAAACATACGAATGCACATGTGGTCTGTGGACAACAAGATGCAGTCTGTGATAAAACACTGTCGATGCTTGAACTTGTCGGCGATTTGAATCACTGCTCTCAGCGTGGTCTGGTGGAACGCTTTGATTCCACAAACGGCGCCGCAAGCCTGATGATGCCGTTTGGCGGTGAACGTCAGCTTACCCCTGCGCAGGTAATGGCTTCGCGAATCAGCGTTGAGGGACGTGAAAGCGAAACGGCGAGTGTGATGAGCTATGGATTCAATCCGTATGAAACGGAGAAGAATCCGTATCGCGGTGCATATAAAGCGGTTGTTGAATCCATCTCCAAACTGGTTGCCGCAGGTGCGGGAACGGAAAATGTTCATCTGACATTCCAGGAGTATTTCGAACGCATGACGGGCGAATCCTCGTGGGGCAAGCCGCTTTCCGCATTGCTCGGTGCATTGGATGCCCAGCTGGATTACGGTGCGGCGGCTATCGGCGGAAAGGATTCCATGTCCGGTTCGTTTGAGAATATTCACGTTCCGCCTACGCTGGTTTCGTTCGCGGTGGCTGTTTGCGATGCAAAGGATATTCACACCAACGAATTCAAGCAGGCCGGACATTCGGTGGGCTTGATTGAACCCGAATATCGTGA
>CAVHAH010000078.1:0-4215 GCA_963633785.1 bacterium | reverse complement strand
GTATTCGACAAGGTTACCGAGTTGCTTCGCTCCGGAAAAGCGGTTTCTGCACAGGCAATCACCTCCGGAGGTATGGCGCTTGCCGCATTTGAAATGGCGCTGGGCAACGGATTCGGATTCAAATTCAATGAAACCGCAGGCGACGTTTTCGCCAACCGCACGGGTGCGTTCCTGGTGGAATATGCAGCTGAGATTTCGGATGCGGTGGGCACGATTACAGACGAGCGGAAATTCATTGTCGGTAATGAAAATATCGAAATGGATGATTTGGAAGCGGCCTGGTCGAACAAGCTTGAAGACGTGTTCCCGACGAAGGCGAAGAAGACTTACGAATCGCCCAAAACCTATTCCTTCAGTGCCAAGCGTCCCGTAAGAACGGCACCGAAAATCGCCAAGCCGCGCGTATTGATTCCCGTGTTCCCGGGCACGAACTGCGAATACGATACCGCTCGTGCGTTTGAATTTGCAGGTGCGGAGGCTGAAATTCTTGTGGTTCGCAATCTTTCGACTGCGGCTGTTTCCGAATCGGTGGATGCGTTTGCCAAGGCGCTTTCCAACGCACAGATTCTTTTCATTCCCGGAGGATTCTCGGGCGGCGATGAACCGGACGGCTCGGGTAAGTTTATCACGGCGTTCCTGCGCAATCCGAAGCTGGCGGATCAAATCAACGCATTGCTTTCACAGCATGACGGTCTTATCGGCGGCATTTGCAACGGCTTCCAGGCGCTGATTAAACTCGGCCTTGTTCCGTACGGAGAGATTCGAACGGCGCATGAATCGGAGGCAACGCTGACATTCAACGATATCGGCCGCCATCAGTCCAGATTGGTGCGCACGCGCATCGCATCGAACAAGAGCCCGTGGCTGATGAATGCGAAAGTAGGGGAGACATTCATTTGCCCGATTTCCCACGGCGAAGGAAAATTCGTGGCATCGCCCGAACTGCTCGAAAGCCTCAAGGCAAACGGACAGATTGCATCGCAGTATTGCGATATTCAGGGCAATCCCACGATGAATCCGATGTGCAACCCCAACGGTTCGCTTGAAGCCATTGAGGGCATCACTTCGCCCGATGGACGTGTGTTCGGAAAGATGGGACACAGCGAGCGCGTCGGATGGAAGCATGCGCTGTACAAAAATGTGCCGGGCAATTATTCCAATCCGATGTTCACATCGTCGGTTGACTATTTCACCAAATAATGAAAATCGACACTGCCGCGGAAATGAGATTCGCGGCAGTGTCGAATTATAAATAAGCCCCGCTGTTTGAAGCGGGGCTTGTCTGATATTTTAGATAGACGGTGCATGCTCCAGCAGATATGCTTCTGCTTCGCCACACCAGAGGTTATTGTTCTTGCCGCAAATCTCGGCGAGCTTCTTGAACATCGGATCGGTTTCGCCCTTCTTTGCGAAATCGTCGATAGCGGTCAGCTCCATGTTGATGTTGGGGTAAATCAGCTTCTTGCCGCCGGGAATCTTCGGCAGATTCAGCGTGGTTTCAACAACGGCATTCAAACCGCCGACATGGGTAATCATGCCCGCCGGATTCAGCTTGCCTTCCGCAATCATCTTCAATGCTTCGCGCATATCATCGGTATTTCCGCCGGAAGTACCCACAACATGGTGCGCCGCATAATGCACATTGTAGAAGTTGAAGTTTGCGCTGAGCGCGGGATTGGTCGGGCCTGCGAAGAAGTTCAGGCAGCCGTCGAATGCGAGCACCGCATCCGCCTGTTCGATAACTGCGGGAACGGGAGCGAATACGAGCACATCATCATAGCCCTTGCCGTCCGTCAAGCCCATCAGCGTTTCCACTGCGTTTTCACGGGTGTTTGCATAAACGAGCTTTACGCCGTTCTTGGCGGCATCTTCAACGGTATAAATAGAAGCCGCGCGATCCAAACGTGCCTGGTCGATATCGGTCACAACCAGCATGCCGGGCTTGCGGTCGCAGTGAATCGCATAGTCGATTGCGCCCAGACCCATCGGGCCCGCACCGGCCAGAATCGCCATATTGCCGCCTTCGCGGATGCCCATTTCATGGGTGTAGCAACCGGGCTTGGTGTGATACTGCGCATGGAAAGTGCCGATAATGCAGCTCAGCGGCTCGGACAGCGAACCGTAGAAGAATTCCTTCGCATGGTACTCGAGCAGGCAATCCTGTTCCATGATTTCGGGAATCAGAATCGCATGCTGAGAATCGCCGCCGCAATATTCGAATGCATAGCCGGGAGTCATCAGCGTGCCGTGATAAGAAATCGCAGGCTGAATGGTGAACTTGTCGCCGATGCTGAACTTATCCGCCCACTTTGCGCCGACCTTCTCGATAACGCCGCAGAATTCATGACCGATGATTGCCGGATGCTCTGCAACATTCTCCGGAACACGCTTGTGCTTGGAACCCTGAATCGCAGCTTTGTAGCTGGACATGCAAATCGAGTCCGAGATAATCTTTACCTGAATCTCGTTGTCCTTGAGCTCGGGAAGCTCGAAGGTATCGAGACGCAAATCGTTCTCTCCATACATACGAACAGCCTTGGTCAACATATGAATAACCTCCTTAGTCGCTTTGGTTCTTCCTCGTTTATCGGAAAGGCATTCGACCCTTCCATACCATTTTCATTATAGCACAAAACCGAAACGATAGATACGGTTTTCAGAAAAGTATAAAAATAATCAATTGTTCATTAACATTTATTCGGACAAATCAAAAAGGCAATGCCGAACAAAACGCCGTTTCCGACGAATTGCAAGGTATCGCCTTCTATTGGGATTGAATAACGCCGCCGCCCAGAACAATATCGGAATCGTAAAGAACCACGGCCTGACCGGGCGTGATGGCACGCTGCGGTTCATCAAATTGAATTTTGACACGTCCGTCGTCGCATACGGTCGCCGTTGCGGGCTGTTCCTGCTGGCGGTAACGGATTTTTGCTTTGCAGCGAACGGGTGCATTCGGTTGCGAACCCGAAATCCAGTTGAATGCATCGGCAATGAGCGTATCTTTGTATAAATCCCGATTCTCGCCCAGAATTACGGTGTTGTTTTTCGGGCAGATGCCGCAGACGTAGTGCGGCGTTGTGAACGGGATTCCCAGTCCCTTTCGCTGACCGATTGTATAATGAATGATTCCCCGGTGCTTTCCGAGCACGTTTCCGTTTCTGTCCGTGAAATCGCCTTCGGGGAAAGTCTTGCCCGCATGCAATTCAAGAACCTGCGCATAGTCTCCGTTGGGGACAAAACAGATATCCTGACTGTCCGGCTTTCGGGCGTTTGTGAAACTGTGTTCTTGCGCAATGGCACGAACTTCCGTTTTGTTCAGAGCGCCCAACGGAAAAAGCGTATGCGCCAGCTGTTCCTGATTCATGGAATACAGCACATAGCTTTGATCCTTGCTGAGGTCAAGCGCCTTTTTCAGAACATATTTTCCGTTGATGCGCTCGATTCGCGCATAGTGCCCGGTGGCAATATAATCACATTCCAGAACTTTCGCGCGGTCGAACAGTTTGCCGAATTTCATGGTGCGATTGCAGTCGATACACGGATTCGGCGTGCGCCCGTTGGTGTATTCACGCACAAATTTATCGATGACCTGTTCGCGAAATGCGTCTGAGAAATTGAATGTATAATGCGTAATGCCGAGAGTATACGCCACCGATCGTGCATCTTCGACATCATCCAGCGAACAGCAGGTGTGCGCCTTGGGGATTCCGGCATCCTCGTTCTGATACAATTTCATCGTACAGCCGACGCATTCATAGCCGTCCTGCTGCAGCAGATGAGCGGCAACGGAGGAATCCACGCCGCCGCTCATGGCAATCAAAACCTTCGCCATCATTCGGTGAAAAGGGGAGTGGAGTAGTATCGATCGCCGCTGTCCGGAAGCAGAGCAACAATCACCTTTCCGTGATTCTCCTCCCGCTTCGCCAGCGTAATTGCGGCATGCAGGGCCGCTCCCGAGGATATGCCCACAGATACGCCTTCCTTATGCGCCAACAGCTTGGCGGCCGCAAAAGCATCTTCGTTTTCGATGCGCAGAATCTCATCGTAAATCTTTGTATTCAACACCTGCGGAACAAAACCGGCGCCGATTCCCTGAATTTTGTGCGAACCCGATTTGCCTTCGGAAAGCACGGGAGAAGAGGAGGGCTCCACGGCGACCACTTGAATCTTCGAATTCCGTTCCTTCAGATATTCGCCCACGCCGGTTAAGGT
>CAVHAH010000077.1:2501-9221 GCA_963633785.1 bacterium | reverse complement strand
GAGAATGGATCATACGCGTGAAAACCTGACGCGTGTGGAAGATATTCTTTCGGAACTGACCGAGCGAATTGAACCGTTAAAAGCGCAAAGCGAAGCGGCGAGAGAATATCTCGCTTTGCGTGATGAATTAAAAATTCTGGATTTGAATGTGTTCCTTCTGCGCACGGAGCGTTTTGAAGTGCGCAGAAAAGAGCTCGGCGAGAGTATTGCCGCACTGGGCGAATCGATTGTACAGGCAAATGCACAGCTCGAGAAAACCGGAACGGAGCGTGAAGAAGCGCAGGAAACGCTTGATCGCCTCGAACGGGAAACCGCTCAGAAGCGTGAATCCGTGCAGGAATTGATTCGTGAAGTTGAAGCGAGCGAGGGCGTTGTTCAAGTATTGAAGGAACGCATATCGTCCGAAAATCGTGAGCGTGAGCGCCTGATTGCGCAAAGAAGTGCGGCGGGCGAAGGCAGCGAAGGAATTCAGCGAAGAATCAACGATATGAATGCCTGGATCGATCGGGAAACGACCGATTTACAGCATGATGAATCCGAACAGCAGGCGCTTGAAGCAACGGTTGCACAGCAGGAACAGGCGCTTGTCGAATTGGAAAACGAGGCCGAGGAGAAAAAACAGCAAATCATTCAGTCGATGAATCGATTGGGCGATGTGCGTTCTCAGCGAGCACGGTTGAGTGCGATGAAAACCTCGCTGGAAGAGCGGCTTTCGGGCATGAGCGAACAGCATGCGACGGAACAGGCGGGGGTTGAGTCCCTCGAATCGCAGGTCAGCGAAGCACGAATCGCCTTGGATTCGGAACGAACGCAGGGAAAAGTGTTGGCGGAACAGGCGGATGCGGCTTCGAAGGAAGTTCAGCGCCTTTCCGAAGAAAATACGCGCCTGTCGAATGAGATTGCGGATATGAATGTCCGCCTCAAGCAATCCGATTCACGCTTAAAACTGCTTCGTGAAATGCAGCGTGATTACGAGGGTTACAATAATTCCGTTAAGCAGGTGCTTTTGCAGGCACGCAGAATTCCCAACAGCGGCGTACACGGCGTTGTTGCCGATTTGATTCATGTGCCCGAAAGACTCGAACGTGCGATGGACATGGTTCTGGGCGGTGCACTTCAGAATATCGTGGTTGAACGCGATGAGGACGCAAAACGCATGATTGAGTTTTTGCGCAAAAATCGCTTCGGACGTGCGACATTTCTGCCGATCGGGTCTGTGCGTGGGCGTACGTTGAATGCGCAGGAAAGGCAGCTTCTGACCATGCCCGGATGTGTCGGACTTGCCTCTGAATTGGTGCGGTTTGATTCGCAATATCAGGGCGTTGTGGACAATCTGCTCGGCAGAACGGTGGTTGCGGAAAATCTGGATGCGGGCATCGCCATTCAGAGAGCCGGACGGTATCAGTTCCGTTTGGTAACCGTTGACGGAGACGTTATGCATTCGGGCGGTTCCATGACGGGCGGCAGTGTGCAATCCCGTGCTACAAGCCTGCTTTCCAGAACCCGTGAAATCGAAGAAACGGAAAAGACGATTCAGCATATTTCCGAGACGCTCGATTTGCGTCGAAAGACCTATGAAGCGCAGGAAGCAAAAAGAGCCGAGTTGAAGCGAAGCCGCAGCGAATTGTTTGATGCGGTGCACCATCAGGAGGTCGAAACCGCCCGAGCGGAAGCGCACTTGAAGGCGATTTTGGACGAACAGGAATCCAACGAAAAGCGCGTGGAGCGTGCAAGGCAGGAAAAAGAACGCCTTTGCGAGCAGCTTCAAGACGTTTCCGAACGATTGGAAGGGTTGGATAGTCGCCAGCAGGAGGCGGAAAAGTCGACCGATGCACGTCAGGAAGAAGTTCGTGCTTTGCAGGAGACCATTTACCGCCGCAAACATGATACGGAAGCGTTGCGCGAAAAGAAGGATGATACGCGCGTTGTGCTTGCTTCCAGGAAACGCATTCTGGAGGCGCGAATCAACGAACGCGATCGTTTGGTTGCCGATGTCGAGAATGCCGAACGTATTCTCGTTGAAAGCACACAGGCGCTCGAAAAATGCGAAGCCAATCTCAATCAAAGCAATGCGGAATTGGAATCGGAAGCAAACGGTCTGGCAATCAAGCGTAAACAACTCGATTGTGATCGGAAAGATTTCAATGAATCGGATAGTGCCAGAACGAATGCGCAAAGAAAGTTCAAAGAGCTGTCCGAAGCGATTGATTCTATTCGCACCCAGCTTGATGATTTCTCGGATAAGCATCACAGAAGCGAATTGCAGCTTGCACGCGTAGAGGCGGAATACAAGCAGATTCAGGATCGAATCTGGGAGGATTATGAGCTGACATACGCAGGAGCCGAACCGTTCCGTCAGGAGAATTTCAAGCTGACCGAATCGGAAAAGCGCATTCAGGTTATTCGCCAGCGCATTCGTGCGATGGGTTCGGTCAATGTTTCGGCTGTGGATGAATACCGCACCACTTGTGCCCGTGTTGAAGAAATGACGGCACAGCGTGACGATTTGGTGAAGGCCGCAGACGATTTGCAGAAAATCGTTGAGGAACTGGAAACCAAGATGGAAACACAATTCCGTGAACAGTTTGCGCTGATGAACGAGAATTTTCAGAAGACATTCGTTAAACTGTTCGGCGGCGGAAAAGCGGAATTGCGATTGGACGATCCGAAGGATGCGCTCGGCTGCGGCATCGAAATTGTCGCTCAGCCGCCGGGAAAGAAGCTGCAGATGCTGTCGCTGCTTTCGGGCGGAGAACGTGCTTTAACGGCCATTGCGATATTGTTTGCGATTCTGGATTTGAAACCCACGCCGTTTTGCATTCTCGACGAAATCGAAGCGGCGTTGGATGATGCAAACATCGATACATACGCCGACTATCTGAAGGCGTATTCGCAGAACACGCAGTTTATTGTTATCACGCACAGAAAGGGAACGATGGAACGCTGCGATGCGCTGTACGGCGTGGTAATGGAAGAAAAAGGCATTTCCAAGACTGTTTCCGTTGTGCTGAATGAAGCGGTTTGAAAAAACGAATTCACATCAATCAATGACAGGGGGAATCCGAGTGGGTCTTTTTGATAAAATCAAAAACGGCATGAAGCGTACACGAGAGGTATTCTCGGGACGCATGGATGAGCTGGTTGAAAACTATCAAGAGCTTGACGATGAGTTTTACGAGGATTTGAGCGATATTCTGATTATGGCGGATGTCGGCATTGAAACGACGGAACTCGCCGTGAATCGCCTGAAAGAAAAGTGCAAGACGGAGAAAATCGGGGATCCCGCAAAGGCCAAGGAGGCATTGAAAGATATTCTGGTGGATATCCTCAAGGCCGAACCGATGCGCTTGACCAGCCCGATGGTGTTGCTTGTAATCGGCGTAAACGGCGTGGGGAAGACCACATCTATCGGTAAACTCTCTTCCCGTCTGAAAGCAATGGGTCGTCGCGTGGTCATTTGCGCAGGCGATACTTTCCGTGCGGCCGCCGCCGAACAGCTGACGGTTTGGGCCGAGCGTGCCGATGTTCCGATTGTGAAGCGTACCGAAGGCGCAGATCCTGCCGCGGTTGTATTCGACGGCGTTCAGGCGGCCAAGTCTCGCCATGCGGATGTTTTGATTGTGGATACGGCGGGACGATTGCATAATAAGTCCCATCTGATGGAAGAATTAAAGAAGATTGCGCGAGTGGTTGAACGCGAATATCCCGAGGCGGCTTTGGGCGCGCTTTTGGTAATCGATGCAACAACGGGACAAAACGGTCTTGCACAGGCGAAGGTATTCAAGGAAGTAGCCAATCTCGAAGGAATTATCCTGACGAAACTCGACGGAACGGCCAAGGGCGGTATTGCGATTGCGATACGCAACGAGTTGAATCTTCCCGTGCGCTATATCGGTTTGGGTGAACAACTCGATGATATGCAGCCGTTTGACGCGCGCGATTTCGTGAATGCGATTTTCGGATAGTAAATCGCCAATACAATGATAGGCAATTAAAAATACCCATTCGAAATATGTGAAAATCCGAGCGATGCTCATCGCATGATGGCATTCTGTTCGGATTTTTCATAGCAGAAAGAAATTTATGTGAATTTGATTGAAAACCGTTTCAAATACCTCTATAATAGAAGCGGATTCGGAAAACTCGAAGCAATCGTTGGAAAGGATGCTTGGAATGAAGGTCGTACTGAAAAATCTCACAAAGGAATTTCCTTCGCGTTCACGGCATACGCCGGGCGTAGTGGCGGTAGATCATTTCTCCTTCGAAATTCCCGACGGAAAACTGATTGGTCTGCTCGGACCTTCGGGCTGCGGAAAATCCACAACGCTGAATCTGATTTGCGGTCTGGAAAAGCCGACGGCAGGGCAGGTGTTCTTTGGAGAAGATGACGTTACGGAGCTTCCGTGCGAAAATCGCGGTGTGGGCATGGTGTTTCAGAATTATGCATTGTATCCGCATTTGACCGTTCGCCAAAACATCTTATTCCCGATGCAGAACCTCAAGGGAAAAGAGCGGCTGAGCAAAGAAGAAATGCTGCGCCGTGCGAATCAGGCCGCATCGCTGGTACAGATTGAGTCATTGATGGAACGGCGCCCGGGTGAATTGTCCGGCGGTCAGCAACAACGTGTGGCGATTGCGCGAGCGCTGGTTAAAATGCCCAAAGTGCTCTTGCTCGATGAACCGCTTTCCAATTTGGATGCACGCTTGCGTTTGCAAACTCGTGAAGAAATTCGCCGCATTCAACGTGAGACGGGAATCACAACCATTTTTGTTACCCACGATCAAGAAGAAGCGATGAGCATTTCGGATTTGATTGTGGTAATGAAAGCCGGAACGGTGCAGCAAATCGGACGTCCTCAGGATGTATACGATGATCCGGTGAATCTGTTTGTTGCGAAATTTCTGGGAACACCGCCGATTAACGTGTTCGAAGGCGAAATCAAGGATGAAAAACTGTTCCTGAACGGCGTTGCCGTGCTGGATACGCCGAAAGTACGCAATGGAGCGGTATATGCGGCGATTCGACCGGAGGGATTTATTCCGGATGCGAACGGCCCGCTTGAATGCGCTATGAAAACAGTGGAGGTCATGGGGCGCGATATCAGCATCGTATGTAATCATTCGGCATTCACGGGAAATACGCTTCGAGTAATCATCGATGCGGATCACAAGCCGAATACGGATGCGAAAACCGTGCGTTTTTGCCTGAAACCGCACAAGACGCTGCTGTTTGACCATGCAAGCGAAATGCGCATCAGGGAGGATATATGAAGCAGAACAATTTGAAGGGCTGGCTGTATCTTCTCCCTGCAATTCTTTTCCTGGGCGTGTTTATGGTATATCCGCTGGTGGATGTATTCGTGTATTCGCTGGAAGAGGGGTATAATTCCGCATCGCAGACATTCTTCGGCGTCGGTTTGTACAATTATTCTTACGTTCTGCGTGATCCGTATTTCTTACAGGCGTTGAAGAACACCTTCCTGATGGTATTGATTACCGTACCGACGTCAACATGTTTTGCGCTGCTGATTTCTGTGGGATTAAGCAATATCAAACCCATGCGCAATCTGTTTCAGACCGTTTACTTCCTGCCATACGTAACCAATACTTTGGCAGTCGGACTGGTTTTCATGATTTTATTCAAGAAAACCGCATATTCCGAAGGACTGGTGAACGGGTTGATTCATTTCTTCGGCGGCTCAAGCGTTGATTTTATCGATGGACCCTATGCCGCAAAAATGTTTGTGATGTGCTTTTACACCATTTGGATTGTTCTGCCGTTCAAAATTCTGATTCTCACCAGTGCACTTGCAAGCGTCAAAGCGGATTATTACAAAGCCGCACGTGTAGACGGAACGTCTAAAATGCGTACATTTGTGCGTATCACACTGCCGATGATTTCGCCCACGATTTTTTATCTGGTAATCACAGGCTTCATCGGAGCGTTTAAGGCGTATTCGGATGCGGTTGCGCTATTCGGAACGGATTTGAATGCCGCGGGAATGAACACGATTGTCGGCTACATATACGATATGCTCTACGGAAATTCGGGCGGTTATCCATCCTATGCATCTGCGGCCGCAATATTGCTGTTTGCGATTGTATTGACAATCACCTGTATCAATCTTCTGATTAGCAAAAAACATGTTCACTATTGAAAAATCACCTCGCATAGCCGATGTAAAATCGATTATGCGAGGTGATTCTGTCTTGTGTTTGAATCGGCTGGCATTATCTCAACAATTCATGGAAGCGATCGGCCAATTTCTGCGGATGTAAGCTCGCCATGCTTGCGTGTCCCATGCCTTTCATCTCAATAAATTCAGCATACGGAATCATTTTTTCCACATATTGAATATCGAGCTTCCTGTTCTTCTTTTCCTTTTCGCCGTACCAATATTGAAAAATTCCGTCAAAATCGGAAACGGTATCAGGCATAGAATAGTTATCGCACGAGAGAAATGTGTTCCAAATGGTTTTATAGCTCATGCGGCGAATCACCTTTGCGATATACCTCATATCCTCTTTGGTATATCCATCGGTGGAAAACGCTTTTCCCATAATGCCGAGAATTTTTTCACCCGTCAGTTTGGCCGCTGAAATTCCGATAAAATCCCGAACCGCAATTAACCTTGTGACAATCCACGGAAGCTGATACGGAGTGATTCCGCCATCGCAAACGACATTCAGATATTTCACCTTGCGTTCGGCGAACATTCG
>CAVHAH010000077.1:931-2491 GCA_963633785.1 bacterium | reverse complement strand
ATCAGATGATAGTCATCCTTCAATAACGGCACGATGTATGCAAAATAATCCCACATCACCGCAGAAGGATGCAGCAAAACAATTACCTGTTTATTTTCCTTGCCGTATTCATGTATAGTCATTTTCGTTCTTCCGTTCTTGTTGCTTTAAATGAATTGCCACGGTCAAATCCGATGCTTGACCGTGGCAATTCGCATGAAAAAGACGGGGGTGATATCCGTATTACCAATCAAAGGATATCGGGCGTTGTTTTATCGACCGCGTCCCGCTCCGCCTCCACGTGATGCCGGCCCGTGACTGCCGCCACCGGAGTGATGAGAAGAGCCTCCGAATCCACCGGAGAAGCCTCCGCCTCGAGGACCGCCGTGGGAACTTCCGCCGAAACCACCTCTGGGGCCTTGCCCTGAAGGCCGTGACGGACCACCGAAGAAAGAAGGACCGCCATCTCTCGGGGGCCTTCCGCCTCTGCGGGGACCACCGAATCCACCCATCGGCGGACGGGGAGGTCTTGGCGGCTGCATCGGCGGAATGATCGGCGGGGGAGCGGCTCTGTGCCGTCTGCGCCGTCTGCCTGAAACACCGCCGAAGAGAATCAATAGAACAATAAGAGTGATGATATAAATCATAAATGATCCTCCTTCTCATTCGGGCTTAGAATAAATCGGAATGGTTTCGGGTTGATTGACTGTTTCAACAGTTTCTGTTTCGGAATGTTCGGAAATATAGTTTTGAGCTTCCGTTCTCGCTTCCGTAACATTCAAATTCAGATTCAATTCATCTGAAACACGTTCAAATGCCGCTTCATAAAACTTGATTGCACCGTCTTCGTAATTCTTTTTGGCGAAGTCCGGCTCGAGATATTTGCTCAGAAGTTCGGATAAATCTCCTGCCGGAATCAGCGTTTCGAGACGAGTTCCGAGCATTGCGTAGTAATCGTCATCCTCAATCGCCATAACCAGAAGCATTCCGTAATAGGTATCGCTGCAAATATCCCAGCTATTGAACAATTCATAGGTATAATCCTTCAAAGCGGTGTCGCCTGTCGAATCTACCGTGACCACTACGATACCCGCACCGGCCGCCTCATACAGCTTCTCGCTGCCGAAGAAGATTTCGCCTTCCGCTTCATAGGAAAGGACATTCGCGTTATCCAAATACCAGAAATCATCGCTCGGGTCGGGAATTTCCGCAAATGCGGTTGCTGCCAGAAGCAAGAATGCCAAAGCCAACGCTATAATGCGCAAATTTCTGCTCTTCATCATTTACTCCTATGATTCAAACGGATTGAGTTCGGAGATATTCCAAAGATCGGCCACTAAGCTCGCAGGAAAACCGGATGCGTCTGCGTTGTAGGATCGTGCAATGGAATGATATTCATCGTAACCGATTTTGTTGTTTTCGGACTTGAATCCTTTGTAGGCCTTGTCGAAATCGAGCGAATCACTTTCCGAAGTCACGGCGATGTGAAAATCGGTATACAGCGATTCAACATCCGCCACAAGCGCATCGTAGTCGTCGAGCCGTTCGCGATCCCGAGCGCCCGCGTGCTTATTTTTTCGC
>CAVHAH010000077.1:0-921 GCA_963633785.1 bacterium | reverse complement strand
AGCGCTTCATAGTCGTCCAGCCGTTCTTCGGGCGATCCCGATACGATTTGCGCCATTTCTTCCTGCATCCGCTTTTGATTTTCCCATTCTGCTTTGGTGTGCAGACGATATTCTTCCAGCATGGTACGGGCATATTCGGCACTGTTATTCAGATATCCGCTTATGCTCATGTCAACGGAAAAAGCGGTATCCGTTCCGACCTCAAACACATTCACGGCATTCCGGTGCTCTTTTGACAAATGCGCACCGCCCAGGCCGAAAATGCTCCCGAAAACGCAAACAGCCAAAACACCGACGGCCAAACGCCTGTTCTCCGAGAATTTCAACCTTCATCCTCCTTATGAATCTACCGAAATTACTTGCGCACTTCCAATATCTTCTTGCGCAGTTCATCTTCGATGGAAGCCAATTCCGCTTCTGCGGCTCTGCGCTTTTCACGGCCCTGCTGTTGAATGGCGAGCACTTCGTCCATGGAGCTGATCAACCGCTGATTCGTTTGCTTGAGCGTTTCGATGTCCACGATACCGCGTTCGGCCTCTTTGGCGCTTTCCACCGTTGCCATGTGCATCTTCTCGGCATTTTTGCGCAGAAGATCGTTGGTCAAATCGCTCACGGCACGCTGTGCTTCCATAGCTTCCTGCGTGTGTGCAATGCCGAGCGCAAGAACCATCTGATTCTTCCACAGCGGAATGGTATTCACCAGAGAAGTCTGAATCTTTTCCGCCATCAGCTGATTGCTGGATTGAATCAAACGAATCTGCGGCGCCATCTGAATGGAAATGTTTCGCGTGAGTTCCAGGTCGTACAGCTTCTTTTCGAATCGATCAGCCTTCTCGGCAAGGTCTTTGGCCGCCTGCGCATCTTCGGGCAGTTTCGATTGCTCTGCCTTGTCGTATGCGGCTTTCAACTCATCGGCGCGAA
>CAVHAH010000076.1:0-9230 GCA_963633785.1 bacterium | reverse complement strand
AAACTGTTATTCGCACATGATTTCTATTTTTCAATTTTCGAATATAAGAAATATACAAAATGCAAATAATATATCCGTATCTTGACAGAACGAATTTAACAATCTATAATCAAAACAGGCTAACTTAGAACAGGAGCGAATATATGGAATTGCAGGCAAAGACACAAACCTTTCGTCCGTATGCGATTCTGCTTGTTTCGATTTCGCTGGTTTTGATGCTGTTTCTCTATGCCGTTATCGGAACGAGCAATTACACTGCGGCGCTCTATCGCCAGCGGGAAATTCTTTCGGGCGATACGGAGAAACTGATTGCCAAGCTCAATCAAATCGCCCTGATTGCCTCGCAAATCAAATCGGGAAGTGAATTGCTGAATATATTCGTTCAGCTCGACGGCGATGAGAATCCGAGCAACTATTTTTCGGAAAATCTCCTCGATTCCATTCGCGCGGGCAGTATTCTCGAAACCATCAATTCGCTGACGGATATTCCCTCGCGCATTTGCGTATTCAACCGCAACGGCGATATGGTTTGTGCGGGGCGGATGTATGTGGAAGAAGAATCCGTTTCGAACACGCTTTCGGGTTCGCTTCCGCAGATGCTTTCGCAAATGCTTTCACAGCGCTCAAACGTGCTGATTGGGCCGCACGAAGATTGGTGGTCGCACAGCGATGCGCAGGTGTTTTCCTATATTATACCGTTAAGTTCCGTATACAACGAAAAATCATACGGCTTTGTTGCGGTGGAATTTCAGCAGGAACGCCTCAGCCAACTGGATTTTTTCGAAACAACCGACGGCGTATTTTACACTTTGACCGATGCAAGCGGTGAAAATCTGCTTCAAAGCGGGCAAAACAGCGGCGAAATCGCATCGATTGTGAAAGACATCGATGCCGGTGAGGATACTTTTTGGCACGTTCAGAGGAAAATCAACGGAGAAAGGTTTGTGTTTCTGTCTGCGAATGTTGCGGATACGCAATACATATTGCTGCGTGCGGTACCGATTTCAACGCTGATTGCCCCGTATATAGGCGGGTATATCTGCATACTTTTGGGATTTCTGGTGTTGATTGCACTGCTTTTGATGATTGCTTATCGCATGGCAGACCGCGTTACGAAGCCGTTGAACGAATATGCGCAGGCCATCAGCACAATCACCCTGACCAATATGTCCGTGCCCGAATTCAATGTAAACACGAAAAAGAATCGAGAAATGGAATTGCTCGATCAGAGCTTCCGCCGAATGCTCAAAAAGCTGAATTCATCGATGGAACTGGAAATCAAGGCGTATTTGAACGCCCTGCAATCGCAGACCGATCCGCATTTCCTTTATAATATGCTCACGGTTATTGCGGAAATTGCGGAGGGCAATGATGAGCCGAATGCCGATAAGCAGATTGTGGATATTTGCCAGCGGCTGTCGAGAATGCTTCGGTATATGGCGGATTACGATAATCGCCCCGTGACGCTTCGGGATGAAGTATCGCAGTTGACCGATTATCTTGAATTGATGCACATGCGCTTTGGCGACCGATTTACCTATGCAATTCACACGGATGAGAAGATTCTGGATATTGCCGTTCCGAAGATGATTCTTCAACCGATTGCGGAAAATTGCTTTTCGCACGGATTCAAGCAGGTGCGTCCGCCGTGGAACATAACGCTTGATATGAGTTTTATCGGCAGGCATTGGCGCATTTCGATAAAAGACAACGGCATCGGGATTACCGATGAGGAAATCCGTCAACTGAATCGGAAGATTCGGGAATTCTCCGTGGACGTTGCGGCAAGTTATCAGCAAATGCGCATCGGCGGATTGGGATTGGTGAATACGGTTTTGCGCATGCGCCTTTCGCAGATTCCGGATTCCTATTTTAAGATTGAACGCTGTAATGAGCGCGGAACCAATGTAACCATAGGAGGGAGAGCATGATCAGAACCGTTGTGGTGGATGATGAGCCGTATGCACTTAAGCGAATCTGTCGATTGATCGGAGTGCTGGATTCGGAATTTCAGATTGTTGCCACCGCCATGGACGGTGAAGAAGCGCTGGATATCCTGGAGAAAACGCCGTGCGACCTGGTTTTCACCGATATACGCATGCCGATTATGGACGGCGTGGAGCTGCTTCAACGCTTGAAAGAGAAATACCCGAATGTGATGCCGGTGGTGGTTTCCGGCTATTCGGATTTTCAATATGTAACCGCGGCATTGCGAGCACAGGCCGTGGATTATCTGCTCAAGCCGGTTGATGAACAGGATATGAAAAACCTGCTGGAAAGGCTGCGGCATTTGCACGGAGAAAGCGAAGCGCATAATCTCGAAGCGGCATTGGCCCGTCAGATTAACCGAATTTCGCCCGTGTCGGTGAAAACAAACAGCGCCGATAAGCAGATTGCCAATCTTCATATGATGCTCTTCTGCGCAGGTGCGCTTCCCGAATGCGAGAATGCGGATATGTGCCCGGGAAGCGATTATTGGAACGACCTTCATTTCGGCGCACGTGCGAAAGAATGTTTGCAGGATATGGTTCGCTTTACCTGTGAATTCACGGGTGATTTCGGCGCGGAGCGCATTGTGTTTGTGCAATCACAGCTTCAAAACGGAGTGCCCGTTGCGCAAAGACTGCACCGAATGCTTCCCGAACGCAATCGCATTTGCGTAAGCTGTGTCTGCCACAAAAAGCCCATTCGCCTTGATGAAGTGGGGAATATGCTTCGGGCATTGCGTGATTGCCTGGAAAACGGCGTGCGAATCGGTCACGGCGATATGCTTCTGCTGGACAGTGAAACAACGCTGCCGCAGTTGACAAGCGAAGACATGCGCAATGCGCAAAAGCTCCTGTCGGGGGAAAACAAGGCTTTCGGCCGAACCTTTGCGCAAAGCCTTGAATCGCGCGGCATTCGTCAGAAACAGATGCTCGATTTGTTTTCCCGAGCACTGCGCTCGGTTGGAGAACACAACTCAATCACGGCGGAAAATCTTCGGGAACGGGAAAATCTGCTTCGTGAATCCTTCAGTGCGGCGCTGAGCATTGCCGAATTGTGCGATGACATCTCGGGCCTTTGCGTTCGCCGCAATACGCAGGATATTCGGGAAGACGGCGATGCCGATTTTGCGAATCGAATTGCGGATTATCTTGAAAAGAATTACGAACAATACATCACCAATCAAATGCTCTCAACGATGTTCGGTTATGTGCCGAGCTATCTGAGTGCGGTTTTTCGCCGTGCGAAAGGCGTTTCTCCCGTGGAGTATTTAACGCAGGTGCGCATGGAGCGTGCGAAACAGCTTTTGATTGAATGCCCGAATATGCTGATTAAGGATATTGCCTGCGGCGTCGGCTATAAAAATCAGTATCACTTCTCAAGAACATTCAAGAAATACATGAATTGCTGGCCGACGGATTATCGTTCGGGAGGTGCAAAGTGAAGCGAGTATTGTATCTTCTGTTGATTTGCATTGTGTTTTGCGAACAGGCCTTTGCCGAAACGACATTTGCGCTGATTACAAAAGACAAAGAGAATCCGTATATGCGGCATATGGGCGACGGTTTTCAAAATGCCTGCGGTGAAATCGGCGTTGAATGCATCATAGTCGGCCCCGAAGACACGGAGAAACAGAGCACGCTGATTGATCAAATGATTTCGGAGAATGTGGATGCGATTGCGATTGCCGTGAATGACAGCGCAGAGGTCTCCGAAGCACTGCAGCGGGCGATGCAGGCGCATATTCCCGTGATTTCGCTCGATTCGGGAGCGGATGCCGATGATCGCCTTTTGCACATTCAGCAAGCCTCTCCGGAAATCATCGGGCGCGTGCTCATTCAAGCCGTGCACGCCATGATCGGCGATTCGGGCGACATTGCGATATTGTCCACCACGAGCACAACGCCCAATCAGGCGCTGTGGGTTGAATGGATGCACACTGAGATGGAACAGCATTCGGAGAAATACGCCAAGTTGCAAATCGTTGAAACCGTCTACGGCCGCGATGATTATCAAACCTCGGCAAGCCTGACGCGGCTGCTGCTCGCACGCTATCCGAATCTCAAAATCATCGTTGCGCCCACGGTTGTCGGCATCAAAGCCGCCGCAGATGTGATTGCCCAAAGCGGTTCCGATGTAAAGGTCACGGGTCTTGGCTTGCCCAGTGACATGGCGCAGCATATCCGTTCGGGCATTTGCCCGTGGATGTATCTGTGGAATCCGATTGATATGGGTTATATAGCGGCGTATGCGGCGAATGCGTTTGTGAACGGAGAAACCGTCGGGGCAGCGGGAGATACCATCGATGCGGGAACGTTCGGGCAAAAGCTGATTACGAACAGCGTGGACGGCGGAACGGAGATAGTGGTCGGAAATCCCTATCAATTCGACACCGACAATATAGCAATCTGGGAGGAAATGTTTTAAGGTATATTGAATACGGCGACAGCCCCTGACTGATTATCGGTCGGGGGCTGTTTTGTATGATTCCCGAAAACTCCGTCATTATGTTGTCACATAGCCCGCAAAAATAGCCAAATGGTTGATGTGGTGCATATTGATTTATGCTATGCTACTAACAGGACGGACGCAGTCAAAAAAGTTTCGGAGATTCTCTTATATAGCAATATCAGTCGGGAACGAAGCCCATCGATACGGAATCTGTACATCAAAGAGGAGGAAGAAGCATGAAAAAGAAAAGAATTTTCGCATTTGCCATTGCTTTGGCGCTGGTGCTTGGCAGTATGGGCATAATGGCCTGCGCCGAAGATTCGGGAAGCGAACCGACATCGACCGTTGACGTGAATACGGTCACGTCTTCTCCGACGAAGGAAGCGGAGCCGTCGGTTTCGGACGGCACGGGTGATTCGAATGCCGAATCCACACTGCCGCCCGAAACGGAAGTCTCCGAAACTGTGATTCCGGGGATGAATTTAAGCGGCGAAGGGGAGACTTCCGAGCAATCACCCGCTCCGGAGACTCCTTCAATCGAGCCGATGGTGAATGCGGAACAATCGCCCGATCCCACCGAGGAAGTTTCTGTTGAACAGAGAACGGATTCGCCCTACGGAATCGTTCCCTACGGAACCGTTCTCTACAAGGATTCCGCCCGCAATGAAAAACTCGGAGAGCTGACGGACGAAACGGTGATGCTGTTGAATGAGATTGCCTCCTATGAAAGCGGAAGCCTTTACGAAACATGGTTTGATACGAAGGAATCATTGCAAAACGAAGAGAGCGAACACGCCTATTTCTTCTCTGCGAATGTGGAAATTCTGACTTCGCAACAGGCGGAAGACCGATTGTTTGACAAGGGCACGCACCGAATCGACGGAAATTCCGTTCTGATGGCGAAGGTTGAATACGAAGCGATTCCCGAACAGGAGAATGCGGATGCGCCGAAGGGCGATTTGAATCAATCGCACGTGAACGGTGAAATCGTGAATATGCGCAGCGAACCGAGCAGTGAATCGCAGCGCATTGCACAGCTTCAATACGGCGAGAATGTAGAGGTAACGGGCAGTGCAATCAACGCCGACGGCGAAACGTGGTATGCGGTGGTTTATCGGGAAACGGAAGGATATATCCGTTCGGATTTGGTGAATGTCATCGGCGATGTTCCGCAGGCAGGCGATTCGACCGCCGAACAGGAACAGAGGGCGAAAACGGTTTGCGTTGATATGAATCTGAATACGCAGTCGCTTCAAATCGGCAGTCAGATTACGCTTTCGGCCCGTTTGGAAGGCTTTGACGGACTTGATTATACCGGCCGCTGGCAGTATGCCCCCGCCGACAGCGAGGGAAATATCATCGGTGAATGGCAGGATTCCGAGATTGAAAGCCTTTCCTTCACCTATGAATTAACGGAGGAAAATCTGCTGACTGCGTGGAGAATGTGTGTAACGGTCAATGAATAAACAAGCGGCTGCATTTTTGAGATGGAAGGAGAGAACCTCATGAAAACAAGCCTGAAACGGGTCTTTGTGCTTGCATTGACCGTGCTGATGTTCCTGACAATCCTCCCCGGGGCAACAGGGGCGGAAACGGTAACGTCGGATCCGTTCATTCCCGGGCAGCAGCTGGACGGCACGGGAGCGAATGAAAAAAGCGCCGCAGATGCGCTGTTTGAACGCCTGATTGCCTATGAAAGCTCCGAAGCGCTGTTGACCGCCATGCAAGCGTTGACCGCCGAAGAAAACGCCCTTCTGGAAGCGTTTACCGCCGAACAGAACGCCGCTTTAACGGCATTGGTAGAAAATCTCGGCGCCTATGATGCGGCACTGACGGATCGGAATTTGACCTATACGATTCAACAGGGCGGTTCTCAGGATGTCACCGTTAGGAACATGGTGGGATGGCGCGACCAGGAATTCTCCTATACGACAATCAATACGGGCATTTCCGCAAGGTTAAAAGGTTCTTGGTGGTACAGCGGCTATACGATTTCCGTTGCTTCCAACGTTCCTGTGGGAACGTATACTCTGGAGGTCAACTACCTGACAGAAGATGGCGGTGACGATGAAATCCGGAATACCGATACCATCACCATTACGGTAACCGAGGCGCCCGCTGAGGATACACAGGTTTATTATCTGAAAACGCCTACGAGCGACCCGGACAGCAATGCCGTCAGCCAATGGGGGCGGAATATCGGCACAGGCTCCGTAAGAACAGACGGAGCAACATGGACGAACGACAGAAACGTATTCAACCCCGCTCCGTATATCGTATCAATGGCCGACGGAATGACCAAGGTGGGAGAGGGCTGGCTTCTCCCGAAAGCTACGTATGCAGACGACTATACGACGATTTTCAATGCATATAAGGAGGAAATTGAAAGAGAACTGGGAGTGACAATCGTAGAAAGCGATATCGAAGCCATTTACCTGATTCCCCACAAGATTTCAAGGAACAACAACACCCAACCGGATAAGCACATAGACTGCACAATCAACGTTGTGACAAAGAAGGTTTTCGCCGCCGTATTCTGGGTGACCATGCCGAGCGGCGAAGTGAAACAGGCGGACGCCAAGAATTACACACTCAATTCTACCATCGCAAAAACTTCAAATGCCCCCACGGAAACCACGGGGACTTTCCCGAATCGAATAACGACAGACGACGGCACTGTGTATGAATTCGATGGCTGGTACAACGAGGCGGGCACGAAGGTTGCCGATACCGCATGGCCCTATACGCCGAGCACGGAGGAGCTGAGTGACGGCACCGTGAATTTCTACGCCAAGTATACGCCCGTTTTAACTTCCGTAATCGTGACCAAGACCGTTTCCAGCGGCATCGCCGCCGACAGCACGAGGGCATTCTCCTTTACTTGCACAATCAACAACGAAGAGGCTTTCACCTTCACATTGGCGAACGGCGAGTCGAAAACGATTGCGGATATTCCCGCAGGCGCAACTGTGGTAATCACGGAAACGGAGGATGAGAATTTCATCACGAGCCATCAGATTGATGCGGAGGACGCCGTGCAAGGCGCAACCGCAACGATTCAGAAAGTTGCCGCAGACGGACACAGCGTTGCATTCACCAACGCCCGAAGAACGGGAAGTTTGACGGTTGAAAAGCTCGTGACCGGCAGCATGGGCGACAGAACGAAAGCGTTCGGCTTCACCTATCGCTACGAAATCAATGGCGCAACTGTGACCGGAACATTCGACTTGCGACATGGCGAGACTTGGACGACGGTTAATGCGATTCCGTACGGCACCGCAGTTGTCATCGAGGAAGTGAATGAGGGCGGCTACACCACTTCGTATCGGTCGGACAATGGTGAGTCCGTCAACGGGCGCAAGGCTGAATTGATTATCAGCGGAGAAAATCACTCCGTGGTATTCACCAATGAAAAGAACGCCATCCCCGACATGGGCGTTCTGCTGGACAGCCTGCCCTACATCATCATTCTGGCGGTGGTCGTTGCCATCGGCGTAATCGTATTCATTCGCAAGCGCCGCAACGGCGACGACGATTAAGGAGGGCCTATGGCGAAACCGAATAGCCGCAAGGACCGCATTTCCACGGAGCAAGAGGAAATCCGACCGATCAATCGGGAGCAGGAGCGCATGATTACGTGGCTTCGCAAGGTGCGCTTCAAAAAGAAGCTCTTTGGCGGCGTCAGAGAGCGTGACGTCTGGAAGAAGATTGAGGAGCTCAATGCTATGTACAATCTGGCGCTCATTGCCGAGCGCGCCCGCTATGATGCTTTATTGCAGGAGCAACGGGGCGATGCAGGCGACTATGCCGGTATTGATACAAATCCGGACAGGAAGGAGCGTGGCGGGCCGTAGCAAAGAAAACAAAAAGCGCCGCCGATGTGATTGCCGCACGCCGAGCGAGGTTATCTGCCCGTGCGGGCTATCGCAGCCTGCTTGTGCGAATTCTCATCATTGCGGCAGTCGGGTACGTTTTCTTTACGCAGCTTTTCCTCATCACTCAGGTAAGCGGCATGGATATGTTCCCGGCACTCAAGGACGGTGACTTGGCAATCGTGTTCCGTATGCAGCGGGAATACGCCAAGAACGATGTAATCGCCTATTCGACCCCCGAGGGAGTCCGCTTCGGGCGAATCGTCGCCTGTGAAAACGACGTCGTTTTCATGGACGATAGCGGCACATGGCAGGTCAACGGCACAACGCAGAGCGGAGAAATCCTCTATCCCACCTACGCACTGGAGGGCATTGAGTATCCCTTCCGCGTTCCCGAAAACTGCGTATTCGTATTGGGCGATTACCGAACGAAGGCGACGGACAGCCGCATCTACGGCCCCATTTCCCTGGACGACGTAGAGGGCAAGGTCATCACCATTTTGCGGCGGCGCGGGCTGTAACGCGCGGCCACTATCCGAGTTTTGACTCCGTAATTCAGCGGAGGACAAAATACACAGAACGAAAATCGACAGGAGGAAAACGAACATGAAGAAAATCACTGCTCTTCTTCTCGCCATGCTGCTCGTCCTCTGTACGGGGACTGCGGCTCTCGCAGATCCGGTTGAACCCGTAGCACCGCCGAAGACCGTAGCCACTCTGGCCAAGACTATGATCATCACCAACGCGGGAACCACCATGCCCGCCGAAACGTTTACTTTCACGATTGTAAACGCCGGCGTAACCGACGCGGCTGAGGGCGTAACGAAGGACAATATGCCTACGCCCACCATTGGCTCGGTCGCATACGAAGCGGGCGGTAGCGGAGAAAAGGACATCCCGATTACCCTGCCTACTAACTAT
>CAVHAH010000075.1:6096-9262 GCA_963633785.1 bacterium | reverse complement strand
ATATTGAATCATGCCACATGTTCGGGGCAGGAGATAGCGCAGGCGGCCATGCAGATATTGAATGCGAATTGCCCGGTTTCGAAAGAGAAGCCGATTCGCGCCATCACTGTGGCGGTTTCCAAATTGATTCCCATGGCGGAACTAACGGAACAAATAAGCATGTTTGACTTGATTCAAACGCATCCCGAATCCTTTGCCAATCGGGAAAAACGGGAAAAACTCGAGCGAACCATTGATGAAATCCGCACCCGCCATGGAAAAAACATGATTATGCGGGCTTCGGAGAAAAAATAACGATGCACGGTTTTGAATCGTGCATCGTTTGCATTTATAAAACGATTTTTTCAAGCACCTGCGCAATGGACAGACCTTCACGCTTTGCGATGGCGGCAATGTCTTCGTATTCGGGTTTCCGCTTAACGATATCGTATCCCTGTGATATTTTCATGCGTATATCGCCCAATGCCGTGTGCTTGATTTCCGTGTGCGATGAAAGCTCATACCGCTCGCAAAGAGTTTTGCGCACGCCTCGTGTGGTGGTGTGGAAAAGCATCAACCGCGCGATTTCTTCGGAATTACTTTCACGGCACAGGCAGGTCAGCATCGTGGCGGGACGGTTTTTCTTCATTTGAATGCTTTGCGTGAATACATCCAACGCCCCCGCATCGAGCAAGGCATTCACCGCATAACCGATTGCTTCGGCGGTCATATCATCGAGATTGCATTTCAATTCAACGATTTGCGGAAGCTGTGAAGATTTCTGTGTGCCGAATATCGCACGCACGCAATTCGCACACGCAAAATCCTTCGAACCCATTCCGTATCCGATTTTCTCAATGGAGAGAATCGGCATTTCTTTGAATTCGGATACGATTTCACGCAGCAATGCCGCTCCCGTAGGCGTGAGCATCTCGCCCTGAATGTCGCCTGCATAGCAGGGAACGCCCTGAAGCAGCTGCACTGTTGCGGGTGCGGGAACGGGCAGTATGCCGTGGGCACAATGCACATGACCGAATCCCGTGCGCACAGGCGAGGCAATCACGCAATCGGGCGCAAGCATTTCCAGCAGTAAACAAACGCCGACCACGTCCGCAACCGCATCCAGCGAACCCACTTCGTGAAAGTGAATCTGTTCGATGGTAGTTCCGTGAACGGCCGCTTCCGCTGCGGCGATGGAATCGTATACGCGAAGCGCACGGCCTTTTACCTGTTGCGAAACATTCAAAGAAGCGATGATTCCTTGAATGTCCGACAATCCCGAATGAGCGTGGTGATGGTGGTGATGTTCGTGCTCATGTTCGTGATGGTCGTGACTTTCCTCTTCCATGCCGTCAATCACAACGTGAATATGATTGCCGACAATTCCGCATTTTGTGCTCTTTTCCATTGAAACAATCGTATGCGGCAAACCGATTGAATTCATTTTTTCAAGAAAATCCTGTGCATTCTCGAGCAGCCCGACGAGTGCGCCCATCAGCATATCGCCCGATGCCCCCATGGAACAATCCAGATAAATCGTTTTCATAAGAAACCTCTCATTCAATGCCGCGCATGGTATTGATGCGATGCGCAAGGAACCCGGCGCCGAAGCCGTTGTCGATATTCACAACGCTCACGCCGCTTGCGCAGGAATTGAGCATCGAAAGCAGCGCCGCAACGCCGTGAAAGCTCGCACCATAGCCGACGCTGGTCGGAACGGCAATCACGGGGCAATCTACCAATCCGCCCACAACGCTCGCCAAAGCGCCCTCCATACCGGCAACGGCAATCACCACGCGCGCATTTTCGATTAAGTCGAGATGCGCCAACAGCCGATGCAATCCCGCCACGCCCACATCATATACTCGTGTGACTTTACTGCCGAGCGTTTCGGCGGTCTTGGCGGCCTCCTCTGCTACGGGCATATCGCTTGTTCCGCCTGTGGCGATGGCGATATTTCCGACAAGCTCGATTTCCTTCGGAGAGGCAACGCCGATTTGCGACAGGGAATCGTAGTTGATAGGAATCCGCTTTCCGACAAATTCGGCCTTGTCCGCACTCATTCGGGTAATCAGTATGTTGTTTGCACCTGCACGAATCATGTGTTCGCAGATGCCCGAAATCTGTTCCGCTGTTTTGCCCGCACCGTAAATCACTTCGTTTGCGCCCTGACGAACAGAACGGTGATGGTCGATCATAGCGTAACCGAGATCTTCAAACGGCTGCGCTTTCAGGTGGGTGAGCGCATCATCAATGCTGATTTCTCCGCTTTGAACGCGCTGAAGCAGTGCTCTTGTATCCATAATTATCTCGCTTTCAAATCCAACAGAATGGCAGGGAAGTCGTTTTGCAGCGCTTGCAGAATCGTTTCACGCATTCGAACGGCTTGCGGAAATTGCGATTCGGGCAGTTGAATGCGCGCGGCATCTGCGTAAATGCGTACCCTCAAATCGGAAAAACCCATTTCACGCAGGGCAGTTTCCGCGCGATCCACCTTTTGAAGCGTTTGCGAATCGATTTCCGTTCCCGATGGAATGCGCGTTGCGAGACATGCATAGGCGGGCTTGTCCCATGTGAACAGTCCGGCCGCTTTCGACAGCTTGCGAATTTCCGATTTGGTTAAATCGCATTCGCGAAGCGGCGAACGCACCTGTAATTCCCGAAGCGCACGCATTCCGGGGCGGTCCGAAGCATCATCCGAAGCGTTTGTTCCGTCGATAAGAACCGTGCATCCGTCTGCCTTCGCCGAAGACAGAATCTTCGAAAACAAGGCGCGCTTGCAGAAATAGCATCGATTCGACGGATTTTTGCGCACATCTTCATTTTCAAGCACGTCGATTTCGAGAATATTCAGGCGAACATTCAACTGTTCACACAAACGCTTCGCATCCTGCAATTCAAAATCAGGCTGAAATTGCGTGTGCACATAATAGGGGAGCACATCGCATTCGGCATTCACAGCGGCCCATAACAAAAAAGCCGAATCCACACCGCCGGAAAAAGCCAAACCGACACGCTTTTGTTCCCGAAAAAACCGTGTCAACGCATCCATGCTCAATGCGCATTCGCCTCCATACAAATTTACTATGCTTTATTATACACGTTCAAAGCGAACACTGTCAACCTTAATACTTCGATATTGAAAAATGCATCGCAAGTGATTATAATAATATCGGCACAGTTGTGT
>CAVHAH010000075.1:0-6086 GCA_963633785.1 bacterium | reverse complement strand
GTTGTGTCGGGAAATACAGAAAGGAAGTTTTTTATGTCGCTCAAAGAAAAATTTGTTGAATTCGATCGGGTTGCGCCGATTGAAAGCATCGACATTCAGGGGCATCCGTTTGCGTATCGATTCTACAAAAATCCGAATCCGGACAAGAACGTAACGCTGGTGATGCTCGCAGGCGGCAGCGGAATGGCAGAGGGTTTCTTTTATCTCTACGAACATTTCATGCCTGAATACAACCTGCTGTCGTTCAATTATTCGCAGGACCACCCCGATAATATTTCGCAGGCGGATGCCATTGCCGAATTACTGCAAAAGCTGAATGCGAAGAACGTCTATTTGGTCGGACAGTCTTACGGCGGTTTGATTGCCCAGGTTATCGCCAAACGCCACCCCGATTTGATTCGCGGAATGATTCTCTCGGGCACTTGCGGACTTGGCAAGAATGTGGATGCCGAAGGCATGGCGGTGTTCGAAAAAATGTTCAATCAGAAGAAGTACGAGCACAATATCAAAATAGACAAGCGTTTGCCCCTGTGGTTGCTTGCGCCGATGTTTAAGCTCATGGCTTCGAAAGTCATCAAAGACAAGGAAATGCGCGCAACTTTCAAGGATATCGTGGATATCTGCAAAGATTCAATGTCCGGCGACTATTTCGTTTTGATGGATACGCTGTTGTATGATATGCGTCATCATGTTGCCACCATGACGCAGGAGGATTTTCTGCCGTATCGCAATCAGACGCTGATTTTCTTCTCCAAGGAAGATACGATTTTCTGCGACAGCTTAAAGCAGAATCTGGTGGATCTGATGAGCGAACCGACGGTAATTTGGGATTTGAAGGGCGGACATCTTGCGATGATGCAAAGCCTGGACGAATATGTGCAAACGTTGAATCGTTTCATTCGGGAAAGAAACGGCGAATGATTGATTCCTTAACAGCAAAAGAGTCGGCCAATCCAAAAGGAAATGCCGACTCTTTTGCTGAATTATAAACCTATTCGAATTTCAGCCGTGCGAAATCGAAAATGTGCAACGGTGCTTTTTCACGGCTTCAAAACCACTTTAATGCCCTTGCCTTTGTCGGCAATCTCGAAGGCCTCCGCCCATTGTTCCAGCGGGAATATGTGCGAAACCACGCCTTCGGTGGGCAGTGTGCCGTCGGAAATGTCTCGGATGGTGCGCTCGAAGCAATGCGGACTGAGCTGCGAACCGTAAATCGTGATTTCCTTCGCATCGCCGATAATCGACCAGTCCACGGTAGAGGTTCCGCTCATAACGGAAAACTCCACAAATCGACCGCCTTTGCAAATCATTTCCAGCCCCTGACCGACGGAGGAGGGGTGTCCCGTAACCTCCAGATACACATCGCATCCATAACCATCGGTTTCGTCCATCACACGGGCGACTGCATTTTCTTTGCCGGGGTTGATCACGATATCCGCACCGAACCGCTTGGCCATTTCCAAACGGGCGTCATTCATATCCAAAACGATGAATTTTCTCGGATTGCGGCGGCGAATGGCTCCGATCATGCCCAATCCCAGCGTGCCCGCACCTGCGAGCACCACCACATCATCCACGGTGATATGTCCCTGTTCCACGCCGTGCAGGGAACAGGAATACGGCTCAATCAGAACCGCCTTTTCCAACGGAAGCTCTTTCGGAACTTTATAATTGATAGAACGCTTGGGCAGCACCACATATTCCGCCATGCCGCCGGGAAGGTGATTTTTGAATCCGTATACATCGTGCGGTGCGCACAGCCAGTATTTGCCCGCTTTACAGTAACGGCAGTTTCCGCAGGGTACGATTTGTTCGCTGACCACGCGATCGCCGACGGCGAATGCTTCATCACAGCCTTCGCCTTTTTTTACAATTTCTCCGATGAATTCATGCCCCGGAATAAACGGCGGTTCACAATAGCCCGGCATACCGTCGCCGCCCCAGAAACGTGCCGCATTATGCGTAGCTTTCACATCGCCCGCACAGATACCGCAGGCTTCGACCTTTACCAGCATTTCGCCGAAACCGGGATTCGGCACGGGAACATTTTCCAATACATATTGCCCCACTCCGTGAGCCACAAGCGCTTTCATTGTTTTCGGAATCATGGTATAATCTCCTGTGTTTTAAGATTTCCGTAAATAAGGATACCGTTAAATTTACAAATTGTCAAGGATATATCGGCGAAATTGAGCAATGCGATTGACAGATTTACATCCATTTGAGATACTTAATAGTAATCAATCCCCGGGAGGACAATTCATGCTTCAGGTGCTTACCATTCTGTCTACGCTGTTGAGCCTTGTGGCGGTGTATACCGCAATTATTGCGCTGTTCACATTCAAAAAGCGTGTGCCCTATCCGAAATCTTCGCCGAATACGCGTTTTCTGGTGGTGATTCCCGCACGCAATGAAGAAAACGTGATTGCGAATCTGATTGCGGCATTGCGCTGTCAAAATTATCCGACGGAGAAATTCGATATCGTGGTTGCCGCCAACAACTGCACCGATCATACCGTTCAAATTGCACGGGATTCGGGCGTTTCCGTGTTTGAATGTCAGGGAAAAATCAACTGCAAGGGCGATGTTCTGCATCAGGTGATTGAACACTACCTGCCGCAGAATTACGATGCATTTGCTTTTTTTGATGCGGACAATCTGCCTGATCCCGATTTTCTCTCGGCGATGAACGATGCCCTGAATGCCGGCGAACGGGTTTGCAAGTGCCGCTTGAAGGCGGGCAATGCGTTCGCAAGCTGGGTGGCGGGGAACTACGGTTTGTATCATGCAATGATGGAATGGGTATTCAGCCGTCCGCATGCGGCCGCAGGATTCTCATCGAATCTCGTGGGCACGGGCTATGTGGTGCATCGTGAGGTTTTCGAGCGCCTCGGCGGCTGGAACACGAAATCCATGTGCGAGGACAGTGAATTCGGCGCCATTTGCGCATCTGTCGGTATTCGTGTGGCATGGGTATACGAAGCGCTGAGCTATGATGAGCAGGTCACGGGCTTCTTCACGTCCATGCGCCAACGGCTTCGCTGGTGCAGCGGCATGGTGGAGGCTTCGCATTATCGTCTGCCGCAGCTGCTGAAAAGAGATGTGCCCAAACGCGGCGTTGCGCTGGATTTCGCCATGACATTCATATTGGCGCATACACAGCCTTTGGCTACGGTACTGATGCTGCTGGCATTGCCGTGGTATCCGATGTGGATGTTCAAGGGCATGCTTTTCAGCGCATGCGCATCAATCATCGGCATGATGCTTCTCAATTTGGTAATGTGCGTGCTGGGCGGTTATCCCGTTCGCAAAATGATTCCCGCAATATTGCTTTCGCCGCTGTTTATGGCTTCGTGGGCGCCGCTGCAGATATTGGCACTGCTCAAGCCCGTGAAGCATTGGAGCCCCATTGTGCATAAAGGCGGACAAACAACCTGATTCACGGAAAGACAAAGGACAGTGGCCATCTCGTTATGACCACTGTCCATTTTTTCACATTTCACGGATGCAATCGAAATTTTTGATGATGTAGTCCGCGCCGCTGAGCACGGTCATGAATGCGGAGATATACATAATCACATCCGCACAGGTAATCATCCAGCCGCTTACCCCGTTCAGGCAAGTCAGCAGCAGCGTGATTACGGCAATCATTTGCGTCACGGTTTTGATTTTCCCGAGAATTCCCGCGGCAATCACCGTTCCGCTGCCCACGGCTACCAAACGGAAACCGCTGATGGCAAATTCCCGTGCAAGCATTACAATGCAAACCCATCCGGGCATTCTGCCACGCTCGACCAGAACCACCAGTGCACTCATCACCAGCAATTTGTCGGCAATCGGATCAATGAATTTACCGAAGCTCGTTACCAAATGCTTGCTTCGTGCAATGTGGCCGTCCAGCGCATCGGTAATCGATGCAAGGATGAACACAATCACCGCCGCAATCTGCGCCGCAGGGGCATTCATCAACGCCAATACCACAAACACCGGAATCATCAGGATTCTCAGCATCGACAGTTTATTCGGAAGATTCATTCACTTTTCACCCGCCCCGTAAGGTCGTAAGCATCGGCGCTTATAATTTCTACCTGAACATATTCGCCGGGTTTCAGTTCACGTTCGCACTCCAGCCAAATCACGCCGTCGCTTTCGGGCGCTTCCTTGAGCGATCTGCCATAGGGATGCCCGTCTTCGTCGAAACCGTCTACCAACACCTCGCAAACTTCACCCAGTCGCGCTTCGTTGATTTCCATGGAGATGGCCTGCTGGAGCATCATCAGCTGATCCAGACGCCGTGTCTTGGTTTCCTCGTCGAGCTGATTCGGCATCACGGCCGCCTTCGTGCCCTCTTCGGGGGAATAGGTGAATGCGCCCAGACGTTCGAACCGAGCGGTTTTCACGAAATCGAGCAACTCTTCGAATTGTTCTTCGGTTTCACCGGGGAAGCCCACAATCATGGTGGTGCGCACAATCAGACCGCGTCGGTGGCATTCATCGATGCGGCTGCGAATCCATTCGGAAGTGCCGCGGCGATTCATTTGCACGAGCAGTTCGTCGTTGATGTGCTGAAGCGGAAGATCCAGATATTTTGCAACCTTCGGCAAGCGTGCAATCGTATCGAGCAGCCTGTCTTCGGTTGAATCGGGATAGCAATACAGAACACGCACCCAGTGGATTTTCTCGATTGCACTTACCGCTTCCAGCAATTCGGGCAGCAGATAGTGTCCATCGCCCAAATCACAGCCGTAGCGCGAAGTATCCTGCGCAATCAAAGTAATTTCCGTAACGCCCTGATCCGCCAGCCGCTTGCATTCATTCACGATATCGTCAAAAGGACGGGAAGCATAGCGCCCGCGAATCAACGGAATGGCGCAATAGGTGCAGCGATTGTCACAGCCGTCGGAAATTTTTACGTATGCGGAATATCCCGGAGTGGTCAGAATGCGCGGCGTATTCAGGAAACGGGCGCCGTTGGCAATGTAGCACGGGCGATTGCCCTGGTCGGCCTCTGCCAGCATTTCATTCAGGCGTGCATAATCACGAACGCCCATAACGCCGTCGATTTCGGGAATTTCGCTCATCAGCGCATCGGGATAGCGCTGCACAAGACATCCCGTAACGAACAGTTTTTTAAGGTTTCCGCTCTTTTTGAATTGTGCCATCTCGAAAATCGTTTCGATGGATTCTTCCTTTGCCGATTCGATGAATCCGCAGGTGTTGACAAAAATTACATCCGCCTCGGCGGGATCCGACACAATCTCCATGCCCTTTTCACGCAGCATTCCCAGAAGATTCTCGGAATCCACGCGATTCTTCGCACAGCCAAGCGAAACCAAACCAACTTTTATTGTATTCATAGCTTATTTCTCCCAAAACTCCTATGTATCTATTATAGACCATTTTGCTGGGAAAATCAAGGAAGAGTTGGTTATAGATCAGAAGGGTTATCTTCCAAGAGACGGTTGATGAGTCCGAGAAGCACGCGTCAAATCAAAATAGTCGCATATTGCGAAAAGTGCTTTGCCCGAATTGCAATAAAAATCGGGGACACACCGAATCAATCGGTGTGTCCCCGTAAAGTGCATTAATCTTCGTCTTCTTCCTCGCGCTTGCAGGCTTCGACAATCTTCTTCGCATCCGCTGCGGGAACTTCCTCGTAGCGCTCGAAGGTCATGGTGAAGGAACCGCGCGCCTGCGTCATGGAACGCAAGTCGGTTGCGTACTTGAACATCTCGGAAAGCGGCGCTTCTGCGGTAACGCGCTGGAGCTCGCCAACCTTATCCATGCCCATGATGCGGCCACGGCGCTTGTTCATGTCGCCGATGATGTCGCCCATGTACTGATCCGGAACATCCACTTCAACGTGGTAGATCGGCTCAAGCAGAACGGGGCTTGCAGTCGTGAGCTGCTTGAATGCCAAGCGTGCTGCGGTCTTGAATGCCATTTCGGAGGAGTCAACCGGATGATAGCCACCGTCGTAAAGCTCGGCAGTCAGACCGACAACGGGGAAGCCCGCCATCACGCCGTGGGAGATGTTGTCGCGCAGACCCTTTTCAACCGCGGGGATGAAGTTGCGCGGTACGGTG
>CAVHAH010000074.1:0-9275 GCA_963633785.1 bacterium | reverse complement strand
TCGCCATGTTAATGCCGCAAATCGTAAAAATGACGACATTAAAAATCACGATTTCGAGCAAATAGTTCATCTGACATCACCTCCTAAATCAAAATCATCCACATCAGCATCGATGCCATTGCCGCAATATGCAGCGTTCCCACAATCTGAAGAGGGAACATCAGCACAAATATCGGCAGTATTGTAAAAATAACAGCCCACAGAGGAAAACCGATGGCTCCGCTTATGATCGCAACGATCAAAGTTACAATATATGCAATCAGCCCAAGATAGCACCCGTGCAGAACGCCAATGGATTTTTGTATATCCAGCATCAATTCCTTTGCCTTCTCATCCTTCCCCGCCTTCAGGAAAACATACTCTGCAAGGCAGCTCATCACATGCACACCTGCTCCCAAAATGCAGAATGTGGTACAGCAAATGAACATGATAATTCCATAAACCGGCGCTTTGCCGTAAACGTATACCGCAAAGGAAAAATACCCCAGATACTGCAACACCAGTGATAACACGCCGAGAATACCCGATCGCATCGGGATCTTGGGAGATACGCCTTCCATCAGGTTCGCAAGGAAGCCGTCTTTTTTGATTTCTTTCACATTGCTCAGCTTTAGAACACCATTTGGAAAAATGCTTATAATTCTGTCGCAATACATATTCAATGCATGTCCCAGTATTCCAAGGCAGAGCAACATTTTCATTACTGTAATACTCATTTTCTTCCCACCAGCAGCGTTGACCCCTGCAGCATCAAACGCTTTGCTTCGGTTCTATAATAAAAGTAGGGGTGCCCCTCAAAAAAAGAGAGACAAAGTAAGCCCGATCAGGTAAAATGAAAATGCGACAATCCACAACCTGAGGAGGAAATACTTTGTCTACGAAGGATTATAGCGCAAAATTGCTGGAAATGGAAGGGGTAGTCATCGAAAATCCGGAGGAGTCGGAGAAAGAAATCGTGTTGCAGATTTCGTTGAACCGGCGTACTCAGGTCTGCAGGCGCTGCGGTGCGGAGACGGAACGCGTTCACGATTACCGCATTCGGCAGGTGCGTGATCTGGAGCTGCGGGGGAAAGTCACTGCGGCTGCTGTACCGCCGGCGGCGGTACGTTTGCCCCGTTTGTGGAAAGCGCTTCGCCGAACAAAACGCGTTTGTCGGGCGATACATGCGCTTTACCCACCGAACCGGCGAGAAAATCATGTCCCTGCTGCGCCGGCGCAGCAGCATGAAGGATATCGCAAAGGACACCGGCGTTTCGATCAGCGGCATACAGCGGGTGCTGAAAATGGCGCCCGTCTCGAAGCCGAAACGGCTTCCGGAAGCCGTTTCCTTCGACGAATTCAAGGGGAATGCGGGCGGAGAACGCTTTCAGTGCATCGTCACCGATCCGCTCAACCGCCGCGTCTTCGACATTCTGCCGTCGCGAACCGTGGAAACGATTCAGGATTACCTGCGCTCGTTTTCCAATCGCGACGAGGTAAAATACGTCGTCATGGACATGAACCGCGGCTTCCGCGACGCAGCGAAAGCTTTCCTTCCGAACGCAAAAATCATCATCGACCGCTTTCATGTGGTGCGCTACTGCACGGAGGCGATGGAAAACGTCCGCAGAAACCTTCAGAAAACACTTCCCAAGGCGCAGCGGAGGTATTTCAAGCGTTCAAGGAGACTGCTGCTCGCCCATCGAGACCGGCTTTCTGAGGAAGATCGCGCCGCCGTGGACGTGATGCTCCGATTCTCCGACCGGCTCCTGCAGGCATACGCCCTCAAAGAAGCATTCTACGACTTCATGACAGCGTCCAACCGTGATGAAGCCGACCGCCGGCTGGACTTCCGGCTGGAGGCCTGCGACCGGCTGAACCTTCCGGAGTTCAAGTCCTGCCGCAAAATGCTCGCCAACTGGCGGCCTTACATCCTGAACGCATTCGACATTCGCCTGTCCAACGGCTTTACTGAGGGCTGTAATAACGCCATTAAAACCCTCAAACGCCTCGCCTTCGGCTTCAGAAATTTTGCCGCTTTCAGGGCAAGAATTCTGCTCGCTGTCAGGCCACCTACATTTGACAAAGAACCGAAAATGTAGCCAATTTGTAGCCGACCAAAAAGTAAAAGCCCCGAAAAGTGCCCAATACAGGCATTTTCGAGGCCAATTTCGAACTATTTTATTATTCCCACTCAATCGTGGCCGGGGGCTTTCCGGTGATGTCGTAGACGACTCTTCCTGCGCCCGGAACTTCGTTGACGATTCTCAGAGCCACTGCGCAGAGCGTCTTATGGGGAATCTGGGCGTATTCGCAGGTCATGAAGTCCGACGTGCGAACGGCGCGCAGAGCGACCACGTAATCAAAGGTTCTGAAATCGCCCGCAACGCCAACGGAACGGGTGTCGGTGAGCACGGCGAAGTATTGATCCGCGCGGATATGGCGGCGGCGCACTTCACGGGTGAAAATATCGTCGGCTTCGCGCAGAATGGCGAGCTTTTCGGGAGTGATTTCTCCCAGAACACGCACGGCGAGACCCGGCCCCGGGAAGGGCTGGCGTTCAACGAAGGACTTCGCCAGGCCGAGCTGACGACCCATCGCGCGCACCTCATCCTTAAACAGACCGCGCAAAGGCTCTACCACGCCCGAGAAACCGATGTTTTTCGGCAGTCCGCCGACATTGTGGTGGCTCTTGATGGTTGCCGCATGCTTTCCGCCCGATTCGATTACGTCCGGATAGATGGTGCCCTGTGCGAGATATTTCACATTCGGCAGCTTCTTTGATTCCGCTTCGAACACGCGAACGAATTCACGGCCGATAATCTTGCGCTTCTGTTCGGGATCGACAACGCCCTTCAGCGCAGTGAGGAAGCGTTCGGAAGCGTCCACGCGAATGAAATCCAAATCGCGTCCCTTGAATGCCGCTTCTACCTGATCGCCCTCGTTTTTGCGCATCAGACCGTGATCCACGAAAATGCAATGCAGCTGTCCGGGAATGGCCTTGGACAACAGCGCCGCACAAACGGAAGAATCCACGCCGCCGGAAAGACCGAGAATCACGTGATCCGATCCGACCTGTTCACGCACCTGCGCAATCAGCTTGTTTTCGAGGTCACGCAGATTGTAGTCGCCCGCAGCGCCGCAAACGCCGTAGAGGAAGTTGCGAATAATCTTCGTGCCGTTCGGCGTGCTTTCCACTTCGGGGTGGAACTGGGTGGCGTACAGCTTCTTTTCGGCATTGGCGATGGCCGCATTCGGGCAGGTCTGCGTGGAAGCGGCATTCACGAAGCCTTCGGGAAGCGTGGTAATCTGATCGGTATGGCTCATCAGACCGACCTGCGCACTTTCCAAATCTTTGAAGAGAACGTTTTCGGTATCCACCGTCATAGCGGTTTTTCCGTATTCGCTTGCGGTGCAGGGGGTTACCTTGCCGCCGAGCGTCCATGCCATAAGCTGAGCGCCGTAGCAAATTCCCAAAACGGGAATGCCCAGGTTGAAAATTTCGGGATCGCAGTGCGGCGAGTCCTCCAGATAAACACTGTTCGGGCCGCCGGTTAAAATAATGCCGATCGGCGAAAGCGCACGAATTTCATCCGGACTCATTTCGCCCGGCTTTACCAGCGAATAAACATTGCATTCACGCACTCTGCGCGCGATCAATTCTTTATATTGACCGCCAAAATCAAGAATCAGAACCAACTGCGATTCCATGGACATTGCCTCCTTCAGCGCTGTTTCTGCTTATATTATGACGCAAAAAGCGCTCCGTTGTCAAGCTCGACAGCGCTAAAAAGTTCCGATTTTGGGGAACATTTGCGCCCTGACAAGCTGAAATTCACGCTGTTTGCGCACATTTCGGATTCGGTTTAATTTGAATGTTCGTCTTTTGGTTTTCGGGCGTGATAATTGCCCTGCGCCCGACCTGTTTTCACAAATGTTTCGGACATATCCGCATCGGTCAGAATAAAGCTGTCGAGAGAAGAAAGCGCATTTGCATCCAGCTTTTCAAGCGCCTGAATATTCAAAAGAATCGCATCTTCCCAAAGATACAGCGTTCCCGAACCGACCATCTTCGCAACCGCATCCGCCTTTTCGGCAGGCGCAAAGCCCATCGAAAAAGCCTGCCAGAGAAAACCGACGTGCCGCCGCCCCGAGAAGCATTGCTTTTTCGCCGCCTTGCGATTCTCTTCGGGAACAAATGCCGAAAACCATTTCGCGGCAAACGCATCCGCTTGAGAAAAGTCCGCTCGGGAGGCATTTTCGCCCAGCAGCGCAATCACATCGCGCGCACGCCGAAGCCGTTGAAGCAATTTGCAATCCGATTCGTCCAACGGTGCGGTATTCAGCAATTCCGGACGGCGATTCAGCGTGATTTCCAGCGACTGTTCACGCCGCCATGCCGTAATCAGAGCGTGATCTCCGCCCTGCAGCACTTCGGGCACCGCCATTCCCCGATAGACGGACGGCCGAGTATACTGCGGATATTCCAGCAAGCCCGTGGAAAAGCTCTCGTCCAAACCGGATTCACTGCTTCCCAACACGCCGTCCACCAGCCGAGCCACGGCATCAATCGTGACCAGAGCGCCCAGTTCGCCGCCCGTTAAAACATAATCGCCGATGGAAAGCTCCTCGTCGATACAGGCATCGATTGCACGCTGATCCACGCCCTCGTAATGTCCGCACAGGAAGAGCAGGTGGTCTTCCTTCGCCAATTCTTCAACGATTTTCTGATTCAGCGTGCGTCCGCGCGGGGACATATAGATTCTTCTGGCGTGATGTTCGGGGTCGCAGGCATTCACGGCGTCCTGAATGGGCTGTACCGACATCACCATGCCCGCACCGCCGCCGAAGGGATAATCGTCCGTTCTGCGATGCTTGTCCAGCGTATAATCACGGATGTTGGTAAGCGTTACATTCAGAATGCCCGATTCAACCGCGCGCCCCAGAATGCTTTCCGACAGCATCGGTCGAAGCATATCGGGAAACAGCGTGAGTACATCAATTTTCATCGAACACCGCCACTTCGTCCAGCCGTTTTCCTACAAGAAACATCTTTCCCTGTTCGAGATCCACGCGTTCCACAACGCTCTTGAGCGCAGGCACGAGCACCTCGCCGAGGGAACCGCGAAACACATAAACATCGTTTCCGCCCGGCTGCATCACATCTCGAAGCGTTCCGAGATCGCGCCCGTCGTCCACAACGCCCTGAAGACCGATTAAATCGCAGATGAACGATGAATCTTCATCGAGCGCCACCGCATGTTCACGGTCTACATATACAAGTTCGCCGCGCAAACGCTCCGCCTGATTGCGATCGGTGATTCCGTCGGCAAACAGAAACACGGCGTCTTCCGCAATGCGTGTCACACGGATATGAATCGCTTCGAAATCGTCTCCGCGCTTCAGATATACCGTTTCCAAACCTTCAAAGCGATCCAAATCGCAGGTAATCGGGCGCAGCTTCAATTCGCCGCGCACGCCCTGCGGCTTTGTGATTTCTCCGATTACCAAATGTGCATTCAGCATTTAAGCATCCTCCTGTTTCGGACGTTTTATACGCGGCAGATTCCAAGCGTAATGCGCCGCCAGCATACGAATCAATACGGTAACCAGCATTCCCGAAAGCATCGCCACGGGCACGCTGATTTTCAGAAGCATCATAAAATAATATACGCCTGCGCCGATAATCGAAGCCACCGCATAAATCCGCTTCTGCAAAACCGCAGGAACGGTTTTGGACAGCAAATCACGCAGTATGCCGCCGCCGACGCCCGTTGTCATGCCCATGAAGATGCACAGAAAGGCGTTTGTCGAAAAACCGGCGCTCATTGCAGTTTGCGCACCGACGGCGCTGAAAATACCCAGACCGATGGCATCGAGAAGGTTGAATGCCCGCTCCAGCGTGTCGCGCTCCCGCCAGTATTTCTCGTTCATGATTTCCGCAAGGAGGAAAACCGTCAAAGAGGTTGCGAAGGCCACCGCCACATAGGTTGCATTCTGAAAAGCCACGGGCGGAAAGGAACCGAGCAGAATATCACGAATCGCACCGCCGCCCACAGCGGTAATCACACCTAAAAACACAACGCCGAACAAATCCAAATCACGGTCGATGGCCAGCATCGCTCCCGAAGCGGCGAACGCAATGGTTCCGATAATTTGAGCGGCATCAAAGAAAAATTGAAATACGCCTGTCATGTCGATATCTTTTCCCTTCCCGAAAAGGCTGTCTCGTTTTCACGATTCATTATACCCCAAATCGAAAAGAAATACAATCGGAATTTCGCACAAGCAAATACGGCCGCATTCAAACAAAAAAGCGAATGCCGCTCCCGAATTCGGGGGAGAAGCATTCGCTTTTGAAAATCGGAAAGGATTCTTCGATCAGATTTCGGGAATCTCGATTTCGATTTCACGGCCGAGCTCTGCGGATTTCAGAATGCCGTCGATGATTGCCTGATTGTACAAAATCTGGCTGGACGGAACGGGCGCGGGCTTGCCTTCCTTGATGGCGTCGAGGAACGAGCGGATTTTCTTGTAGAACAATCCGGAGAACACATCGCCGTCGGAGGGAATAATCGGAATCTTGGTTTCCACCTGCGCACCGGCAACGTCGGTATACAGCGTCATTTCGCCGCCGACCGTGCCGTTCCAGCATTCCGTGGAGGGAATGCGCAGCGCCGCCTTTTTGCCCATGATAATCGTATCGCCGGGCGTGTCCACGTGCATCGCCCACGCAATGCGGAAATCGAGCACGATGCCGCCTTCGAGACGGATGAATGCCGCCGCAAAATCTTCAACGGAGAAGCGCTTGGCGTTCTCCTCGGCGGTGTGATTCGCATCGGGATACTGATACATCGGGTTGGTGCCGAAGAAATTGGAAGCATAGCCCGTTACGGTCAAGGGCTTCGGATAGCCGATGGCATTCAGAACCATGTCCAGAGAATAGCAGCCGATATCGCCCATTGCACCGATGCCTGCGGTGGATTTTTCGATGAACGTGCTGTTCGGAATGCCGCGACGACGTCCGCCGCCGGTCTGAATGTAGTAAATCTCGCCGAGAACGCCGGAATCGACAATCTTCTTGATCATCTTCATATTCTCGTCGCCGCGCGGCTGGAAACCGATGGACAGGAGCTTTCCGCTCTTCTTTTCCGCGCGCATAACCTCAACCGCTTCATCGAGCGTTACGGTAAACGGCTTTTCGAGCAATACATTCACGCCGTGTTCCAAAGCGTAAATCGCAGGACCCGCATGCTGTGTGTTGAATGTGCAGATGCTCACCGCATCAAGGTCGGGTTCATTGTCAATCAGTGCCTTGTGGTCGGGATAGAAGTGAACGCCCTTCACGCCGTAGTGTTCCATGAACTTTTCGGCCTTGCCCTCAATCCAATCCGCCGCCGCCACGATTTCAACATCGGGCATCATCAGATAGCTTTCGATGTGGCTTTCGGCAATCCAGCCCGTGCCGATAATGCCCACCTTCAGCTTTCTGGAAGTGTCAATCGCCTTGCCTTCAACTTTGGGAGTAAAATTGCTCAAAACGTTGTCTGACATGGTATTTTCTCCTTTCGCTTCTGTGGTTTCCCACGTTGCCTTAATTATACCATGTTTGTGCTGCCGGCATATGCAATTTTGTCGGGAATTTGTGTCTGTTTGTGCTGTTCATTCCTCAAACCGCAGGCAAACGGATTCACCGTCCGATGCGGCACGGGCATTCGGGAAGATTTCGCGAATCGCAGGCATATAGATTTCGGCGTCCTTCATGGCGGGACTGTAATGCGTGAACCACATCTCTTTCGCGTTCGCCCGAGCCGCAAGTGCGGCGGCCTCGTCCATCATCATGTGACCGACTTCCCGCGCACGCTCCCGCTTTTCGCTTTCGCCGTACATGCCTTCCAGAATCATCAAATCCGCATCCCGACCGAGCAGAGCGATTTCCTCCACGGGACGGGTGTCGGTTGCGTATAAAACGGTAATGCCCTTTCTCGGTGGCGTCATTACCGATTCCTGCGTGAAGGTTTCTCCGTTCCATTCAACCGATTTCTGCTTTTGAAGCACGCTCCAAAGCGCAACGGGAATGCCCAGTGCCTTCGCCCGTTCGGGCAGAAATTTTCCGGAACGGGGGAGATGAAGGCGATACCCCACGCATTCAACGCTGTGGCGCAGGGCAAACGGCGTAATAAGAAGTTCGCCGACGGAAAACGGCGTGCTGTCCTCGATTTCATGGAAACGGATTTCAAACGGCAGTTTCGGCGCAATGATTCGCAGCGCATTCACAACCGCCTCAACGCCTTTCGGACCGGCGATGGTGATGCTTTCCGTGCGCCCCTGATTGCTCATGGACAAAAGCAGTCCCGGCAGACCGCTCACGTGATCCGCATGAAAATGCGTGAGCAATATCGCATCGATGGATTTGAATGCGTAGCCGCAATCGTGAATGCGCACCTGCGTGCCTTCGCCGCAGTCAATCAGCACGCACTTTCCCTGATGGCGCAAAATGGCGCAGGCAAGCGCGCGATCTCGAAGCGGCATCATGCCGCCCGTTCCCGGAAGCGTAGCTTCAAGCAATGGATTCACCTCTTTGTATTCATTATACACGCGATTCATATCCTCAGCAAGCCTTAACTTGACAAAAAAACCCATACAATGCTATAATTCCTTGTATTCTCTTTGGGAATTGAGGTGAATCGAATGGATGCCTTTCAGACCCTGGGTATACCGATTACGGCGAGCCGTGATGAGATTCGTTCGGCATATCGTGCGCTGGCACGCCGCTGGCATCCGGATCGATTCATGGCAGGCCCCGAACGGGATTGGGCGAATGACAAGATGGCGCAAATCAACGCCGCTTATCGTGAATGCCTTGACGGATTAACCCGAATCGCAAAGCCCGCCGAAACGGAAGCGAAAACGCTCGAACAGGTTCAAATGCTGATGGATGACGGCAATTACACGTCCGCACGCAAATTGCTGATGAGCATTTCAACGCGCTGTGCGGAGTGGAATTATCTGTTCGGTGCGGTGCTGCTGCGCCTTTCGGAAACGGAAAAGGCGCTGATTTATCTGTCCGTGGCGGCACATCAGGATCCGAGCTGCCTGAAATACATTCGGGCGTTGAAAGACGCACAGCGCCTGGAATGCGGGCGAAACCGCAATATCATTTCCCGATTTGCACGCAAGGGATGAAACGTTAACACGTTTTGTGTTTACAATGCGGAAAATCGGATTATAATTAGAATATATTCAAATGCAACGATGAGGAGCGCCCTTTGCAACGCTTCCGCAAAGCGATTCGG
>CAVHAH010000073.1:0-9288 GCA_963633785.1 bacterium | reverse complement strand
CTGAGAACCTTCGCACGCTGATGGATGCCATCATCAAGGCGAAGCCGGCAGCCGCAAAGGGCACCTATATCCGCTCTGCGGTGCTGTCCTCTACGATGGGCCCCGGCATCAAGCTCAATTCCCTGAAGTTCTGATTGAGTATAGATTCAACAGAGTTGTCGCGCAAGCGGCGGCTCTGTTTTTTCTATTCAGGTGATTGAAATACATTTCAATCCGTGTTATACTATACTTGATGTTATTTTGGATAGAAGAGGATTATGCCCGTATGCGATGCAAAGTATCTGTTTGTCTGCTGCTTGTAATTCTGATGCTTTTGTCTTCTGTATCCGCACTGGCGGACTACAATATGCCCTACTATATCACGGTGGATTTGACCAATCAGGTGGTCACAGTCTATCGAACCGAAGATAATGCGGTGGTTCGCCAAATGCTTTGCGCATCGGGCGTGAATGATTACACGCCCACAGGCGTTTTTTATCTGCCGAACAAACGGCGAGACGAAGAGCGCACGAAGGACTTCTATATTGCGAAATTCCAGTGCACGGTGCATTACGCAACGCGCATCACGGGTTCGATATTGTTCCATTCCAGCGATGAACCTCTCGGTGCGCCCGCCAGCCACGGCTGCGTTCGTTTGAAGATAGAAAATGCGCAGTGGATTGCGGAGAATTGCGCTCCCGGAACATTGTGCAAAATCTTCTATTCCGATTCGCGCGATGAAGACTTGGTGGCGGCGGTTTCAAACACCACCTATTCCATCGATTCGGGCGAATCATACGAAGAATTCATGAAAATCTCGACCGATTCGAACACGATGGGCCGATATTCAAGCGGTTCGGATGTTTTCAAGCTCCAGACACGCCTGCAAAAGCTCGGCTTTTACAACGGCGAAGTGGACGGCGTTTATCTGACCAGCACCATACAGGCCGTTATGGATGCACAAAAGATGCTGTCTATGACCGTCACAGGCATGGCGGATGCCGCATTTATCGCCGCAATTTATGCGGATGATGCGCCGACAATGATGAATTCCGACATTTCGGAGGGCATGGACGGTCCTCTGATCAGCACTTTGCAGGAGAATCTGACGATTCTTAAATTGTATGACGGCGAAATCACGGGCATCTGCGATTCGAACACCGTTGAATCCATCAAGCGTTTCCAGCGTGCATATGTCTATACCGTGGACGGCACCGCGACTGCCGAAATGCAAAAAGCGGCGCTGTATGAAGCGGAAATGATTCAGGCGCTGTTCCGTGATTCCGCAGATTATACTTTAACGGAAGCAACGGATTCGATTCTCCTTGCGAAGGTACAGGCCGAAACGGCGGACAGCGTGAATGTGCGTTCCCGCCCCGATACCGACAGCACCAGCTACGGTTCTCTTCCCGTGGGCTTCGAGGTGCTGGTGCTCGACGTCAAGGACAACTGGGCGTTAATCGGCAACGACGGCGCAACGGGCTATATGCGCAAAAAGAATCTGAATGCGTATCAGCAGGAAATCGCCATGCTGACCTATACCGACGGAAACGGCACGAGCTATACCATCGGCAAAACAGCGGATGAATATCTGTCGGGCGCAGAGTATCCTTCGGAAACATTCGCCAGTTATCTCGCAGGCGAAACCACGCAGACGAGTTATGATTCTCTGGTTTCCTACGCAACCGTTACCACGGGCGATGATTCGGTTGAATTGAATATGCGAAGCCTGCCCGATGCTTCGGGCGAAGTGATTGCTTCGCTGGAAAACGGAAGCGTGGTTCACGTTATCGAGGAAGCGGGCGAATGGATGCTGGTGGCGATTGATAACAACCGCGGCTATGTGCGCAGCGAATACCTTGAGCTTTTCAGCAACACCAAGGATTATCTGGGCGATGAAATGCCCGAGAATACCACGCCCGAAGAATTCCTGACCCTGCAGGAATACGGTTTCCTCACAACGGTATATGCGATTGTGACCGTTGAAGACGGCGCACCCGTTTACGAAACCGCCAACGGAACGGGCGATCAAATCGGCCTGCTGCCCGTGGATTCGGAAATGACCGTTGTTTCAACGGCGAACGGCTGGAGTTTGATTGATTATGAAGGCCATCGGGGCTATATCAGCAACGGCGCTTTGACATTCATGGGCGAATAAGCAAAACATACTGTCGACATTTTTATCGTGTCGGCAGTTTTTTTACGGTTTTGAAATGTTAAATTAGATGAATTCAATGTGAATATCTTGTTGTTTCGTTGAATGTTTTGCACGAGGCTGATAAAATATAACTATACAAGCTATGCTTGAATAAACGGGATATTGGGAGGATGTATATGGCAGTTGCTGTGATTATGCCCCGTCAGGGCAATACGGTGGAGTCCTGCATCATTACCGCCTGGAATAAGAAACAGGGCGATACGGTTGCAGTCGGCGATGTCCTTTTTTCCTATGAAACCGACAAGGCCGCATTTGAATGCGAAGCCGAGACGGCGGGAACGCTTCTGAAGGTGATGTATCAGGAAGGCGACGATGTTCCCTGCCTGGAAACCGTTTGCGTAATCGGTCAGCCGGGCGAGAATCCGGATGCCTGTGTTGCGGCGGCAGGAACCGTTGAAGCCGCTCCCGCACAGACTTCGGCAGCTCCCGCAGCGGCGCCTGCGGGCGATTGCACGCCTGTAATCATGCCCCGTCAGGGCAATACGGTGGAATCCTGCGTAATCGGCGAGTGGTTCAAGAATGTCGGCGACGAGATTGCGGTGGGCGACAAGCTGTTCTCCTACGAAACCGACAAGGCCGCATTTGAATGCGAAGCCGAGGTTGCGGGAACGCTGCTGGCCCGCTTCTATGAAGAGGGCGACGATGTTCCGTGTTTGGACAATGTTTGCGTAATCGGCAAAGCCGGTGCGAATGCGGATGCCTATCGTCCGGGCGCTGAGCCTGTGGCGGAAAGCGCACCTGCGGCGGAAGTGGCCGAGGCGCCCGTTGCGATCGGCAATATCAAGATTTCCCCGCGCGCGAAGGCTCTGGCCGAGAAGAGCGGTGCGGATTTGTCTCAGGTTGTTCCCACGGGTCCCGACGGCCGCGTAATCGAGCGGGATGTTCAGAAGCTGATTGCCGAAGGCAAGCTGGTTGGCGCCGCAAAGACGGAAGAAGCCAAGCCCGTTGCGGCGGCAGTTGTTTCGGGCGTGGTTCCGGGCGAACCCGTGGACGACAGCTACACCGAGCCGATGACCAACATCCGCAAGGTGATTGCCCGTTCGATGATGACTTCTCTGTCTACCATGGCGCAGCTGACCCACAACCTTTCTTACGATGCGACCGAAGTCAAGAAGGCGCGCGCAATGTTCAAGGCGAAGGGCGAGCCTTACGGCATGGAGAAAATCTCCATCAACGACATCATCATGTACGCCGTGGCGCACACGCTGACGATGCCGCAGCATAAGGCTTTGAATGCAAACCTGATTGACGACGGCAAGACCATGAAGTATTTCTCCGGCGTGCATCTGGGCATGGCGGTGGATACCGACCGCGGCCTGATGGTGCCCACCATCTTCAATGCCGACAAGATGACGCTCAAGGAGCTGTCCGATACCGCAAAGAAGCTGGCGAAGGAATGCAAGGAAGGCAAAATCAGCCCCGACTATCTCAGCGGCGCTTCCTTCACCGTTTCCAACATCGGTTCTCTGGGCATCGAATCGTTCACGCCCGTTGTGAATCCGCCGCAGACCGGCATTCTGGGCGTTTGCGCCATGAAGGATGCTTTCAAGATGGAAAACGGCGAAATCAAGGTTTATCCGAGCATGAACCTGTCGCTGTCTTACGACCATCGTGCGCTCGACGGAACGCCCGCATCGAAGTTCCTGGTTGACCTGAAGAACAATCTCGAAAACTTCACGCTGCTTTTGGCGCGCGGCTGATTGTTTGAATCTTTTACCGTTCAGAGAGGTTCCTCTCTGAACGGAGCAATAAATAAAAAGGGAGAGTGGCGAATATGTCCAAGCAGTTGTTCGTAGATCCGAACGAAATGCGTGCACCCGGTATGATCCACTTTGAGGACATCCCGTGCAATCAATACCAGAAAACGGTGAAAGACGAGCTGGGAAATTTCACAACGGAACAGCTGATTAACATCTATCGTGATATGCTCACGCTGCGCGAGTTCGAGACCATGATCAACGAGATCAAGATCAACGGCAAGTACAACGGCGTGTCCTACAATCATCCGGGTCCGGCGCATCTGTCCATCGGCGAAGAAGCGGCGGCAGTCGGCGAAGCGTTCCACATGACCGTGGACGACCTGATTTTCGGTTCTCACCGCGCGCACTCCGACATTCTGGCCAAGGGCCTTTCTGCAATCGAGAAGCTGTCGGACGATGAGCTGATGAAGATCATGCAGAACTTCCTGGACGGCAAGTGCCTGAAGGTGGTTGAAAAGCAGCCGCACGCAACGGTGAAGGATCTCGCAATCGACTTCCTGCTCTACGGCGCAATGGCGGAAATCTTTGCCCGTGAAACCGGTTTCAACCGTGGTTTGGGCGGATCGATGCACACCTTCTTCACGCCGTTCGGCATTTACCCGAACAACGCAATCGTCGGCGGTTCCGGAACGATTGCAATGGGCGCTGCGCTGTATAAGCGTGTAAATCGCAAGCCCGGCGTGGTTATGGCGAACATCGGCGACGGCGCACTCGGACGCGGTCCCGTGCTGGAAGCGCTGAATATGGCAGGCATGGGTCAGATGACCGAGCTGTGGAGCGATGAGATGAAGGGCGGTCTGCCGGTTATCTTCTCCATCTTCAACAATCAGTACGGCATGGGCGGTCAGACCCGCGGCGAAACCATGGCGTATGATTTCCCCGCACGCATGGGCGCAGGCTTCAACCCGAACCAGATGAATGCCGAGCGTGTTGACGGATTCAATCCGCTGGCCGTTATCGAAGCATTCGGCCGCAAGAAGAAGATTGCCGAATCCGGCAAGGGTCCCGTTCTGATTGATATCGTGACCTATCGCTTCTGCGGACATTCTCCGTCCGACTCCTCCTCTTACCGCACGCAGGAAGAAATCAACGCCTGGAAGGCGCAGGATCCGATTCCCGCATATCGTCAGCAGCTGATTGATGCAGGCGTGGCGACCGAGGAAGAGCTCGACAAGATTGTGGAACACGTGAAGGAAACCAACTTCCGCAACTTCAAGCTCGCCATCGACGAAACGATTTCTCCGCGCATGGATCTGATTGCCGATCCCGATGCCATTGCCGATATGATGTTCACCAACGGCCACGTTGAAGCATTCTCCGATGCGAAGCCCGACGTCAACATCCCGATGGAAGAGATTCCGCGCGTTCAGCAGATTGCCAAGAAGGAGCGCTACGGCTTCGATGCAAAGGGCGAACTCGTTTCGAAGAACAAGGTTTATCAGCTGCGTGACGGCCTGTTCGAAGCAATCGTCGATCGCTTCTATAAGGATCCCACGCTGGTATCCTACGGTGAAGACGTGCGTGACTGGGGCGGCGCATTCGCCGTTTACCGCGGATTGACCGAGGCACTGCCGTATCATCGCCTGTTCAACAGCCCGATTTCCGAATCCGCAATCGTGGGTTCCGCAGTCGGCTATGCAATGGCAGGCGGACGTGCGCTGGTTGAATTGATGTATTGCGACTTCCTCGGCTGCGCCGGTGACGAAGTATTCAACCAGATGGCAAAGTGGCAGGCCATGAGCGCCGACATCATCAAGATGCCCGTTGTGCTGCGTGTATCCGTAGGTTCCAAGTACGGCGCACAGCATTCTCAGGACTGGTCCAGCCTGACCGCACACATCCCCGGACTGAAGGTTGCCTACCCCGCATCTCCGTATGATGCAAAGGGCTTGATGGCCAGCGCACTGGTCGGCACCGATCCCGTTGTGTTCTTTGAATCTCAGCGCATTTACGATGTCGGCGAGCAGTTCCACGAGGGCGGCGTTCCGAAGGAGTACTACGAGATTCCGTTCGGCAAGGCAGATGTGAAGCGCACCGGCAAAGACGTGACGATTCTGACCTTCGGCGCAGTGCTGTATCGCGCATTGAAGGCGGCCGACGAACTGAAGGCGAAGTACGGCATGGAAGCCGAGATTATCGACGCACGCACGCTCGTTCCGTTCGATTATGAAACCGTAATCGAATCCGTGAAGAAGACCGGACGTCTGGTAATCGTGACCGATGCCTGCGAGCGCAATTCGTTCGCAAGCGAGGTGGCCCGTCAGATTACCGAAATGGCATTCGACGAGCTGGATGCACCGCCGGTTATCGTGGCTTCGAAGAACTGGATTACTCCCGCACACGAGCTGGAAGAAGCATTCTTCCCGCAGCCGAGCTGGATTCTCGATGCCATCGATGCGAAAATCGTTCCGCTGCCCGGACACGTTCGCACCACCAATCAGACGCTCGCAAAGAAGCTCGACAAGGAGAGCAAGGGCGTATAATTCAAATAAAAAAGGGAATCGCTTCATCATGGAGCGATTCCTTTTTTTGAGCGGCAAACGCCTGTTATTTCAGCTTCAAACCGTCGTGAAATGCGCGCGCAACGGTTTCGCCGAGAACGACATAGGTATTGTTGAAAGGATCGAAAGTAATCGGCTTCGCCTTTGCGACATCCACCTTTCCATTCGCATCGAGCACGCGCTCATCAACGCTGACATTCACGATTTCACCCACCAGGCGGCAGGTTTCGGGATCGTAGCTCTTCAAGCGGCATTCCACGGCGATGGGCAGCTCCTCAATCAGCGGCGCATCCACAAACTCCGATTGGATTGCGTGAAAGCCCGCACGGGCGAACTTGTCCGCCTGCTTCACGCCCGAAACGATGCCCACATAATCGCAGGCGGTCACGTGTTCTGCATCGGCCATGCTGACGGTAAACGCTTTGCGGGCGAGTATATTCTCCGTGGTCTTGTGCTCGGCGCTGATGCACATCGACAGCTCCCGATCATCGCTGATTCCGCCCCATGCGGCATTCATGGCATTCGGCGTTCCGTCGGCATCATAGGCCGCCAGAATAAAAACGGGTTGCGGATAGGTATACGGCTTTGCACCGAAATTCTTTCTCATGGTTTAGCCCCCTTTGGTTTTCTGTACTGTCATTATATTCAACCGAACGGCAAAATGTCAAGCGCTTCCGTTCCATTGTAACTTCATTTCTATATTTTGGCGAAACCGATTGACATTCCGCACGCAGTCGGGTATCATACGAGTATAGTATACTAAGACTGGAGGTCTCTCCATGCAAAAGGGATATAAACGCACAGCGAAGGGAATGGCGATTCTGCGCTGTTTCATAGGGCTGTTTATTGTGGTGATTGTGGTTTTGCTTGCGACTTTTCTGATTAGTCTGGACTATTCCGACAAGCTGGATCCGGAAGCCTCTCTGCGCCCGTACGTTGCTCAGACGCCCGAACCGTCCGAAGCCGCCGCTCTTGAAGGCACGGTAATCCCCGCCGATTCCACGCCCGAAGCGACCGAGGCGCCCACGCCGACACCTTCCCCCTCCCCCACGCCCACACCCACTCCGTCTCCCACGCCGACGCCCGAACCCACTCCCGTGCCGACGCAGATTCCCGAATCGTCTTTCTCGGAGATGAGTACGGATCAGAGCATTCTCAAATACGTTCCGACGGAAACCACCAACGATCAGATTCTCTACGGCATCACCGAATCCTATCGTTCCGAAGAAAACGGCAATCAGGTGCTGGTGATTCGGGGCTACGCATATCTCGATGATTCGTCGTTTGACGGCAGTGCTTTGCAGACCTATCTGATTATCAACCGTGATTCCGTTGATTTGCGGGCGATCGTGAAGGCCAACCACATCATCGGCATTTCCGGCGTAGACCATGCGGATGCGCAATGCGCCAATGCTGCGAATTCCGATTTTGAATTCGTTCTGAATTCGGCTTCCCTCCCCGACGACATCTACACAATGGGTCTGGTACTGCAATACACCGTAAACGGTGAAACGAAGCTGGATTATGTTGCGCTCCCGACCGCACAGAGCTTCACGGTGCTGAATACGCTGTTCCTGGGAAGCGTTACCGTAACCGAATAATCCATTTATAAATCAATCGAGAGCCATCCGATGCCGAATGGCTCTCTTTTTGAGGAGATGCCGCAATGTTTACCAAAGAACGATCGTTTTACAGAACCTTTTTCACGCTTCTGATTCCGCTGATGCTGGAACAGGCCATTGTTTTAAGCGTAAATCTCGTGGACAATATTATGCTCGGCCATTATGCGGAGGATGCGCTGTCGGGCGTTGCCGCCGTGAATCAGATTCAATTCGTGCTTCAGCAGATTATCAGCGGCATTTCCGGCGGCATGATTATTCTGGGCACGCAATACTGGGGACAGCATCGCATTCACGAAATCCGAAAGATTTCCTCGATTGCCATGTATATTGCGCTTGCATTCGCCGCACTTTTGCTGCTTGCGGTTTCGCTCTTCCCTGCGCAATCGCTTGCGGTATTCACCAATGATACGGGCATTTCCCAACAGGGCGTGCGCTATCTGAACATTGTGCGCATTTCGTATCCGTTTTTCGCAATGTCCGCAATCATGACCGCCACGATGCGCATGGTCGAACGGGTGCGCATTGCGCTGGAGGTTTCCGTTGTGGCGATTCTGGTGAACTGTTCCATCAACTACCTGCTGATTTTCGGAAATTTCGGTTTCCCCGAAATGGGCGTGGAGGGCGCCGCAATCGGAACGCTGGCGGCTCGAATCATTGAATGGCTGATTATGATTTGGTATGTGTACATTCACGATACCACCGTTTCGATGCGCCCGAAGGATTACAAGGTGATTGACCGCGCGCTTTTGAAAGACTATATCCGTGTGGCATCGCCCGTGATTCTCACATCGGCGGTTTGGGGCATCTCCAACGCCCTTCAAACCGTGATTCTCGGCCACATGAACAGCATTGCGATTGCCGCACAGTCGATTTCCTCGAATCTGTTTCTGATGCTGAAAGCGGCGTCTGTGGGCGCATGCACTGCGGCGTCAATCATCATCGGCAAGGCCATCGGAAGCGATCAGCCGCTGCAGAAAATCAAGGAATACACGCGCACATTGCAGCTCTTGTTCACAATCATCGGTTTGATTCTCGGAGCCGCACTGTTCATCATTCGCAAACCGATGCTAAGCGTTTACAACATTTCCGAAGAAACGTATGCGCTGGCCAACGCCTATATGATTATTCAAAGCGTGGTTCTGGTCACGATGTCGTATCAGATGCCCACCAACGGCGGCATTATCCGCGGCGGCGGCGACACGAAATAC
>CAVHAH010000072.1:1370-9307 GCA_963633785.1 bacterium | reverse complement strand
TTCGCTTTCGGCAATCTCCGCCGCATCGATGGACACTTCGCCTGCGCCGACCACACCCAGCGGCGTTCCGTCGCTGTGAAACAGCGCAATGGAGATGATATCGGAATCACTTTTTTTAATCAGCTCCATTTGCCGCACCCATTCATCCGCACCGCCGTCTATGCTGTCGGGCAATACGGTGGTGGCAAAATACAAAGTGGAGAGCAATCGGTCGATGAATACATTGGAGGCGCTGACCGACTGAAGAACCGTTTCCTTCGTTCGTTCAAAGGCGTTTTTTTCCAAAAGCGATGAAAGCGGTGTCATCAGGCTGATGGAAATGAATGCCAGCAGCACGCCCATACACGCCATGAAAGAAGCGGTCAGCTGAAGGCTGAAACTGCGCCCGTCGGAATTTTTGTGCTTCAAGATTCTCCCTCCCTTCGCCTGCGCACCTGAGAGGGTGATATACCGTATACTCTTTTGAATACATAGGAAAAGTAACTGGGATCGGGAATGCCCACCTTTTCGGCAACGGCGGCCGTTTTCATATCCGTGCCAATTAGAAGCACCATGGCTCGGCGCATTCGTGTTTCCGTTAGAAAATGCGGAAAAGTCTGTCCCGTTTCCCGCTTGAACAGGGCACTGAAATAGCTGGCGGAAATGTGAAGCCGGCGGCACAGCTTTTCGGCGGTCAATTGTGAATCGGCGTAATTCTGTTCGATGTAGCTTTGCGCCGATTGAATAATCTGCTGCCCTGCACTCAGGCGATTCCCGGTTGCCCTTTCGGAAAAATCATCGCACAGGCGGATGAACAGCGCACAGGCTTCCTCCGGCGTCGGGATTGCGAGCAGGCGCCGGGATGCGTCCGCCCCGATTTCAAACGGATTGACCGACATTTCCCGCCCCGTTCGCATCAGCGCCACAAAGATTTCCATCAGATAGGTACGATAGGCGATTTCCCCCAAATGCGCATTGCGGCAAACGGCAATCAACCGTTCAATCAACTGCCGCGCCTGCGAAGCGCATCCCTTTTTCAGCGCCGTATCCAATTCACGAAGTAAAGCCGCGTCCGCAGACGGTTCGCTCATTGTTCCGAATGTAAGGTCTGAAAAAATCAGCAATCGGTTTTCATAAAAGGAACGCTGTGAAAGCGCACTTTTCGCCTGACGGGTACTCTCGCAAAGTCCGCCGATGCCGAAACAAAGATTGCCCACGCCGATGCAGCCCGACACGCCCAAATAGTGTTCGATATATTGGCAAATGCCGTCCAGCCGTTCATACGTTCGAGCGGTTTCCTCTTCCTCGGAAAACCGCAGAAGCACGGCGATGTACGATTGATAGAAAAAGGCATAGCCGTTTTCTTGGGGCAGATGCTCATGCACGATGTCCATAGCGGCGATTCGAAGCAATTCGGGATCGCCCTTTGTGAATGGTTCTCCTTCGCCAGGATTCAGCCGAAGCAGTGCCACCGCATAAAGGGCGCTTTCGTTCAGGGGAAGAGCGTAGCGCTCCGCCATTTCCAACGCCCGTGCACACGGCAGACTGCCATCCAGCAGAGCCGTCAGCAGGGAGGCGCGAAAGGCGGGCAACCCTTCCTCGAAATGGCGACGAAGCCGCAGTAAATCCCGCCGGCGGGCAAAATCTTCGTCCAGCTTCTTTCGGGCATCGGACAGCGCCTGCGTGAATTCAACCGCGGAAATGGGCTTGAGCAGATAGCTCAAACAATGCAGCGAAACGGCACAGCGTGCGAACTCGAATTCAGCATAGCCGCTGAGAATAATCGAATGAACGGTGGGCAGCATTTTCTGTGCCTCCCGAAGCATGGTCAGACCGTCCATCAGCGGCATTCGGATGTCCGAGATAATCAAATCGGGCTTCTGCTCCTCGCAGAGCCGCAATGCCTCCAATCCGTTTTCGGCCTGACCGACCACAATGAATCCCTGTTCCTTGAAATCGATAACCTCGAGCAATCCTTCGCGGATATCGCTTTCATCGTCTGCCAGCAGCAGCCTGTACATATTCCGCACCCCTTTCCGAACGGCGGCCTTTCGTTGCTTCACAACGCCTTCTTTTTGATTTCTGATTTCATTATACATGATTGAACATTGACGAAGCAACAATTTTATGCAATTCGATGAATTTTCTATACTTCTTAATAAAAATTTCAATGGTTTTTTCCGATGAGATTTTTTATAATGGAATTTAGACGGAGGAGAATTCGCCTCCGAAAAAAGAACGGAAAAGGAGCGTGTTTCCATGAAGAAAATTCTCGCTATGCTGCTTGTTTTGATGCTGACCCTCGGTGCAGCCTGTGCATTCGCCGAAGAGGCACAAAAGCCCATCAAGGTGGGCGTTGCCATTTACCAGTTCAACGACAACTTCATGACGCTGTATCGTACCGAGCTTCAGAGCTATCTGGAGGAAACCTACGGCGCAGAGGTTACCGTGGTGGACGGCAAGAACGACCAGACCGAACAGACCAATCAGATCAACAGCTTCATCGCCGAAGGCGTGGATGTGCTGATTGTGAATCTGGTGCAGTCCACTTCGGCGGCGGCGGTGACCGAGCTGGCCAAGGCTGCGGACATTCCGGTGATTTACATCAACCGCGAACCCAGCGAAGAGGATATGGCCATGTGGGAAGGCAAAATCTGCTATGTAGGCGCAGATGCCCGCCAATCCGGTTCGTTCCAGGGCCGCATCGTTTATGAATTCAACGATGCCCACGGCGATTTGAACGGCAACGGCAAGGTGGATTATGTGATGATCATGGGCGATCCCGAGAATGTGGATGCGCAGTATCGCACCGAATTCTCCGTTAAATACCTGACCGATAACGGCGTCGAAGTCAACAAGCTCTTCGAGCAGCGCGGCGACTGGATGCAGGAAAACGGTCAGCAGCTGGCCGCCACCGCACTGGCGCAGTTCGGAACGGAAATCGACGTGATTTTCTGCAACAACGATTCCATGGCGCTGGGTGCCTATCAGGCAATCAAGGAAGCCGGACGCAAGGTCAACGAAGACATCCTGCTTCTGGGTGTGGATGCGCTGGACGAGTGCGTTGAGATGGTCGGAAACGGCACGATGACCGGCACCGTGCTCAACGACCACATCGGTCAGAGCCACATCGCCGCAGACGTGGCCGTGAAAGCCGCCGCAGGCGAGGCGCTGGATGCTTACTACTGGGTTGATTATCAGATGGTCAAGTGAGTCCCTTTCAGGCAGGGGCGCGAAAGTGCCCCTGCTTTCTTCATGTCCTATATAGAAAGGAAGGACAGCGCATGGCGGAATACCGTCTGGAAATGAAGGGCGTTGTGAAGACGTTCCCCGGCGTCAAGGCGCTGGATCGCGTGGATTTCAAGCTTCGTCCGGGCACCGTGCACGCTTTGATGGGTGAAAACGGTGCGGGGAAGTCTACGCTGATGAAATGCCTGTTCGGCATTTACAGAATGGACGAAGGCGAAATCTATTATGAAGGCGAAAAAGTGAAAATCAAAGATCCGCTGATGGCGCTCAATCTGGGCATCGCCATGGTGCATCAGGAATTGCAGCCCATTACCGAACGCAGTGTGGCGGAGAATATCTTCGTGGGGCGATACCCCATGAAAAAGCTGCTGGGATTCATTCCCGTGGTGGATCATGAAAAAATGTACGTTCGAACGGATGAACTGCTCAAACGGTTGCACATGAATTTCGATCCCCGACAGAAACTGGGCAGCTTGAGCGTATCCCAAATGCAGTCGGTGGAGATTGCCAAGGCGGTATCCAACGAATGCCGCGTTCTGATTTTGGATGAGCCCACCTCGTCATTAACCGAACACGAAGTGGAAGCGCTGTTTCGCATCATTGCCGATTTAAAAGCCGACGGCGTGAGCATTATCTACATCAGCCATAAAATGGAAGAAATTCTGCGCATCTCCGATGAGGTTACCATCATGCGAGACGGCAAATATATCGGCACATGGGCGTCCGAGAGTCTGACCACCGACACGATTATCACGCACATGGTGGGGCGCAAGCTGGACAATCTGTATCCGCCCCGTGAATGCTATGCCACCGATGAGGTGGTTTTCGAGCTGGAAGATTTCACATCCATCAATCCCCGCAGTTTTCGGGGCGCATCTTTTAAGTTGCACAAGGGTGAAATTCTGGGCGTAGGCGGTCTTGTGGGCGCACAGCGAACGGAACTGATGGAGGGTATTTTCGGCATTCGCGCACATCAGCGCGGACGTGCGCTCTATAAGGGCAGCGAGATGAACATCAACCGCCCGAGAGACGCCATCACCAAAGGCATCGCATTGCTGACGGAGGATCGCCGTGCCAGCGGCATTTTGGGCGTGCTCAGCGTTAGCGATAATGTGTCCGTGGCGAGCTTGGATCAGTATCTGAAATACCGCATCATGCTGGATGACCGAAAAATCGAACAGATGGTGCAGACCAACGTGAACAGGCTGTCCATCAAAACGCCGTCTTCCAAAACGCAGATTCAGTCGCTTTCCGGCGGCAATCAGCAGAAGGTGCTCATCGCCCGATGGCTGGCCAACGATCCCGATGTGCTGATTCTGGACGAACCTACCCGAGGAATCGATGTGGGCGCAAAATATGAGATTTACTGCATCATCGCCGAACTGGCCAAACAGGGCAAGGCCATCATCATGATTTCCTCCGAAATGGGTGAATTAATCGGCATGTCGGATCGCATCATGGTGATGTGCGACGGGCGTGTTACGGGCTTTGTGGAAAAAGAGGACGCCACACAGGAAAAAATCATGGCGATGGCCACGCAATTTTCTGCATTGGAGGAAGCAATATGAAAAAATACGGAAAACCGTTCGTGAGAATCGGCCTTGCAGTGCTGCTGATTTCGCTGTTTCTGATTCTGAGTTTGAGCGATGTGATTCGCCTGAATCCTCAACTGGAGGGCGTAGCGAATCTTCAACTCGCTTCTGCGGCAAAGGAAACCGCCATTGATGAAAAGGTATCCGTTCTGATTCCCGAAGACGAGCTGCCCGAAACAATCGAATCCACGTCCCCCACAGAGGAATGGAGCATCGACGGTCATACCGAGCTGGATCTCGACGGCGACGGCGAATCAGACGGTTTCCTGCTGTCCTATGAAAAATTCGCCGCTCTGGGCGGACAGTTTTCCAAGGATAAATACGGAGATATCCGCTTTGCGGAGTTCGAAGGCGTTCGTTATGCGCAGGGAAGCGTCAACAACAAGGGCAGCCTGTGGCATCAACTGAGTTTGGCATCCAAGGCATTGTGTACGATGGCGGTTGCCTATCTGCCGCTGATTATACTGGGTGCGGCGTTGCTTTTGGCGGGACTTTGGCTGACTGCCCTGCAAAGGTGCGAAGCGGAAGGACTGCGGTTGGGCAAATACCTGTGGAATCGCTTTTCTCCGCGCAGAATTCTGCACTTCATCAGCGACCGCGCCATCATCGTGGGCATTTTGCTTATGGCCGCAGTGGTGAGTATTTTCCGCCCGAATTTCCTTTCCGAAGCCAATTTACGCAATCTGCTTTCCAATACCGCCGTGCGATTCATCATCGCATTGGGCGTATCGGGATGTTTGATTACCAAGGGAACCGACCTGAGTGCAGGCCGTGTGGCGGGTTTCGCCGCATGTCTTTCGGCCATCTTCCTTCAGCGCGCGGGCGAGTATTCAAACAAGTTTTATCCCACACTGGGCAATCTGCCCATTCTGCCGGTGCTGTTGGGCGTGCTGGCTATCTGTGCGCTGATCGGTGCAGTCAACGGAACGGTCATCGCCAAACTGAAAGTGCCGCCGTTTATCGCCACGCTGGGCATGCAGACGCTGGTATACGGCATCTGCCTGGTGTATACGGGCGCACAACCCATCGGAACGCTTCAGCCTTCCTATACAGGCATTGCGCTGGGATATGTGGGCAATCGGATGTTCTCGTATATCGCCATCATCGCCCTGATTGTCGGCGCATACATGTGGTTTTTGTACAATAAAACCCGACACGGGAAATACATGTACGCCCTGGGCGGCAACGAGACCGCCGCAGAGGTGGCGGGTATCAACACTTCCGCCATGAAGATTAAAATCTATATGCTGGCCGCCGTTCTCTACGGGCTTACGGGCTTTCTCATGGCCGCAAAGTCGGGCGGCGCTTCGGTGAATACGGCGCAGGGCTATGAATTGGAAGCCATTGCGGGCTGTACCATCGGCGGCGTATCCGTAAACGGCGGCGTGGGCAGAATCAGCGGCATTCTGGTGGGCGTGCTGGTGTTCGAGATTCTGAAAATCGCCTTGCAGTTTATGGGCGTGGAATCCAGCTATACCTATATCGCACAGGGCTTGGTTATCATCGTGGCGGTTGCGCTGGATTTGCGCAAATACCTTGCCAGAAAGTAAATCACATAAAAAGGAGGGGGACGAATGCAGGACGAGCGCAAATCCATCCCGAATCCCGAAAACGATGAAGAGAAAGCCCATGCGGGGCCGCAGAACCTGAAGGAGCGCATCTATGAGCGCATGCGTATGCCGCTTTGGACGCTGGATTTGATTATCTGCCTGCTGGTAACGCTCTTTATCGCCGTGGTGCTGGTCGGCATTCTTCGGGGGAACGCGCGCTGAAGCGCATATTTCAATCCTCGGTCAATCGGCCGGGGATTCGCTTTTTTGAATAATTTGTTCACTATGCAGAACAATGCGCCGAGCAGAATATGGTAAAATCTATGTAATCAATCAACGCAGAGGAGGAAAGAAATATGCGATTGAAAAAATGGATGGGGATTGTTCTGCTGGTGCTGTGTCTGAGTTTCGTTTCCGTTGGGGCGATTTCGGAGGAGATTCTCGATTTGAGTCAGTATTCCGATGAACAGATTCTTGCGATTTCCAAGCAGGTTCAAACGGAAATGGTCAACCGAAAACTTGAAGGAACGGCTACGCTGGAAGCGGGAATGTATGAAGGCGGCAAGGATGTTCCTGCGGGTCGGTATATCTTGATTTGTAAGACGGATTCAGAGCATCATGGTATTGTTTGGCTTTCATCCGCAGAAGACGATTTGAAAAACGAGTATCCGTCGAAATTATATGAGTATGTAGGTACCGATGATGAAAAAAACTTCTCTATCGGAATTGAAGAAGGCGGAATTCTCAATGTGCCGTTTCCTGCGCAGCTGCAAATCTATCCCGGTGTCGTGTTTGAATAATCGGAGGATATCGAACACCGTCGGTTTCGCTGTATGAAAATTGCCATGAAGATAGGAACGAAGTAAAATGAAGAAACTGATTGCGCTGGTTTGTGTGCTGTGCCTGTTGGCCTCCTCGATTCCCGCTATGGCTTCGGAATTCGGCTGGGGCGGGCTGCAGGACCTGGTGGATATGGCCGAAGAATTGTACGATGATGATTACGATTATGATTACGATTATGATTACACCGATGATTCCGAGGACGATGTTCTCGCAGGCTTGCTCACGGGCGCTGTGATTGATATCGTGCTCGGCGATGAAACCATCACGGTGCATAAGGAATTCAAGAATGTCATGGACGCTTACATCATGTTCACGGGTGAATATGTGGATTACATCAACAATCCCGATGAGTATACTTTGGATGCCGTTCACATTCTTGCGGAATTCTCCGATTTGATGATTCTTTTGGATGCCCTCGAAGGCGCAGAAGACGAACTGTCCGTTGGGGATTTGGCATATTATGTTTATGCCTCGGGAATCATTCTGGAAGAATTGAGCACCGTTGAATAAGAACCGATTCGCATGGAGCCGTCGCAAATTCAAATTGCGGCGGCTTCACTTTTATTTCCGAACCGAGCCGAAGGCATTGACATTTCCGTGATGAAACGTTAAAATAGAATCGATTTCTTAACAAAATCGGAGGAACACTATGGCGAACAAAAACACGAAGAGCTTTGCCAGCCGCTGGGGATTTATTCTGGCGTCTGTCGGATCGGCAGTGGGT
>CAVHAH010000072.1:0-1360 GCA_963633785.1 bacterium | reverse complement strand
TGGGTATGGCGAACGTATGGGGATTTCACAACAAAATGGGCAGCAACGGAGGCGGTGCATTCCTGCTGATTTATCTGCTGTTCATCGTTATATTCGGCTATACCGGACTTCCCGCGGAATTTGCGGTGGGCCGCCGTGCGGGAACGGGCACGCTGGGCGCTTATGAAGGCGCATGGGGCACACGCGGTAAGAAAACGGGCAAAATCGGCGGGCTTTTGGGCTGGCTTCCGCTGGTAGGTTCTTTGTGTATCGCAATCGGGTATGCGGTGATTATCACTTATATTCTGAAAGCGCTGGTGGATTCCGTAACGGGTACGCTGATGACGGTCAACGTTTCGGAATGGTTCGGCGGATTCTCGTCAACGCCGTATTCGGTGGTGCCTTATCACATTATTGTGGTGGTCGGCACGCTGTTGACATTATATGTCGGTGCGCACGGCATCGAAAAAACCAACAAGGTTATGATGCCCGTGTTCTTCCTGATTTTCATGGTGCTTGCGGTGCGGGTGGCTTTCCTGCCAAACGCCATAGAGGGCTATAAATTCATGTTCACGCCCGATTGGTCGCTGCTGAAAGACCCGATGGTGTGGATTTCGGCAATGGGGCAGGCGTTCTTCTCGCTGTCGGTCACGGGCAGCGGCATGATTGTCTACGGCGCATATCTTTCCGAAGATGTGGACGTGGTGGGCGCCGCAAGAGACACGGCGCTGTTCGACACGATTGCGGCCGTTGTGGCGGCGCTGGTGATTCTGCCTGCGTGTTCTTCCTATGGTCTGAGCGAGAAAGCGGGGCCGAGCATGCTGTTCGTGAGCCTTCCGACCATTCTGCAGGATATTCCGATGGGACGTTTGTTTGCGGTGATTCTGTATGTCGCAATGATTTTTGCGGGAATCAGTTCGCTGCAGAATATGTTCGAAGCGGTGGCGGAATCGCTGATGCACAAATTCCCGAAGCTCAATCGCGCGGCGGTTCTGCTGATTCTGTGCGTTTTGTGTTTGGGATTCGGCTTGACAATGGAACCCATCTCCGGCTGGGGCACGTGGATGGATTTGGTTTCCATTTATATCATTCCCATCGGAGCGACATTGGGTGCGATTTCGTGGTTCTACATAATGAAGAAAAAGGATTTGATTGCGGCGGTCAATCTCGGCGGCAAACGGAAATACGGCGAATTCTGGTATAATGTGGGTCGCTTTGTCTATGTGCCGCTGGCGCTGATTCTCTGCCTGATTGCGCTGTTTAAGCAGGTTGCTTTCTGAAATATAGACATACAGGCACGGAAACGTACTTTCCGTGCTTGGGCAACCCCGCACAATTCGGCGGCAACGCTGAATGCGCCTTTTGCGGTATCTGGAAGCTG
>CAVHAH010000071.1:0-9312 GCA_963633785.1 bacterium | reverse complement strand
GTAAGCGTTGTTTGCGCCCTCGCGAACCATCTTCACCAGCAATTCGGCATCGATTTCCTCGTGCCCTGCCAGTGCCCGTGCGAAGCCGCGCAGAATCTGGCTGAGGATTACGCCCGAATTGCCTCGAGCGCCTTTCAGCGCACCGCGCGCCACGGCGTCGGATACATCCGCAACGCTCGTATAGCGCTTCGCATTCATTTCTTTGATGGCGGAGGTGATTGTCTGGGTCATGTTCGTGCCCGTATCGCCATCGGGAACGGGGAAAACATTCAAGGCATCAACGCTCTCGCGATTCTGCGTCAAAAGCGCAGCGCCCGACGCAAACATCTCTTTGAGCATCATGCCGTCTATTCTGTTGATCATGTACTTTGCCCTCCAAGTAATCGGTCACATCGTATCAGACGCGGATATCCTCCACGCAGACATTGACGCGACCGACCGGGATTCCCGTATAGTGCTCGACCTTGTATTTCACGGTTTCGATAATCGCCGCCGCAACAGCGCTGATGGAAATGCCGTATTCCACGATGATGAACAAATCGATGTCCACTTTATCGCCGGAGGTGCGGATTTTCACGCCGCGCCCGAGATTTTCAATGCCCATCAGCTGAACGATTCCGTCGGTGGAACGCTTTGAGGCCATGCCGACAATGCCGTAGCAGTCAAGCGCCGCATATCCCGCAACGCGCACGAGCACCTCGTCATTCACCGTTACCAGACCGAGCTCGGTAGTGAATTTGCAGTCCATATTCAAACCCCCTATCAAGGCTGATTATTTTAGAGTATTCTCCGAATACAGTATAACGATTTTCCGATAAATATGCAAGCATTAAAAGGGCAATGAGCGGCATTTTCCGCAAAAAACCATATGATTTTTACCTATCGAAAGATGAAAAACACAAAAACTCAACCGTAACATAAAAAACGAATCGAACTGAACACAGTTCGATTCGCAATGAAATATGAATAATTACATCCGTTCGGGGGCGGAAATGCCGATCAGATTCAGCGAAGTGCGCAGCATATCGCGCGTGGCACGGGTGAGCGCAATGCGCGCGGCACGCACGCCGCTCTCCTCCACCATAACCTTGCGTTCGTAATAGAACTTGTTATACGCCTGCGCCAAATCAACGCTGTAACGGGTAATCATGCTCGGTTCGCTGCGCAGCAAAGCCGCCTTTGCGATTTCGGGGAACTGACCGAGCAGGCGCACAACATCCTGCGCTTCGGGGTCGGACAGTGCGGAATAATCCGCTTCGGCATCGCATTCACCCGCCTTGCGCAGAACGCTGCAGGCGCGCGCATGGGTGTACATGACATACGGACCGGTTTCGCCGTCGAAATTCAGGGCGCGATCCCAATAGAAATCGATATCCTTGATGCGGTTGTTGTACAGCGCGAAGAATACCACCGCACCCACGCCGATTTGACGGGCGACCTCGTCTTTGTTTTCCAGGTCGGGGCTCTTTTCGTCGATAATGGCACGGGCTTTCTGAATGGAGGTATTCAGCAGGTCTTCCAGGTAAACGATGCGGCCTTCACGGGTGGAAAGCGTTTGTCCCTCGAAGGAAACCATGCCGAATGCAACGTGTTCGCACTTGTTCGCCCAGTCGTAGCCCATCAATTCCAGAACCTTGAACAGCTGACGGAAGTGCAAATCCTGCTGATACGCAACAACATACAAGCTGCGGTCGAAATGATAGGTATCCATGCGGTATTTCGCCGCCGCCAAATCTCGGGTGATGTAGAGCGTTGCGCCGTCCGAACGCAGAATCAGCGCCGGCGGCATTCCGTAGGGCTCCAAATCCACAATCTGTGCGCCCTGATCCTCCTTGAGCAGTCCCTTTTCACGCAGCGAGTCTACAATCGGCTCCATCTTGTCGTTGTAGAAGCTCTCGCCGGCATAGGAATCAAACTTCACGCCCAGCAAATCATACACCCGTTCGGCGTCCTTGAGCGTGACCGATTTGAACCAGTTGAAGATTTCCAAAGCCTCGGGATCGCCGTCTTCGATGCGCTTGAACCAGTGGCGGCCCTCGTCATTCAATTCGGGATTCTCCTTGGCTTCGGTATTGAAGCGAACGTACAATTTCACCATTTCATCCACGCCGCCCTTGGCCACGGTGTCGTGATCGCCCCAGCGCTTGTAAGCGGCAATCATCTTGCCGAACTGCGTGCCCCAGTCGCCCAGGTGATTCACGCCCACGGCTTCATAGCCGAAGAACTTGTGCAGCTTGTAAAGGGCGTTTCCGATCATCGTGGTGGACAGGTGTCCGATGTGGAAGCGCTTGGCGATGTTGATGGAAGAATAGTCGATTACAACCGTTTTGCCTGCGCCGGAATTGTCGCTGCCGTAGTGTTCACCCTGCGTGAGCACGGCGGAGACCACCTTTTCCGCATAGGTTGCGCGGTCGATAAAGAAATTCAGATATCCCTTTACGGATTCGATCTTGCCGAGATAATCGGCGTGAATGGCGTCCTTGAGCGCATCCGCAATCATCATCGGGCTTTTGTGCAGCCCCTTGGACAGCTTGAAGCACGGAAACGCATAATCGCCCATCGCCGTATCCGGCGGAACTTCCAGCCCTGCCGCAATTTGTGCAGCCTCCAGAGGCTGAGCATCGTAAACCGCTTTCAGTGCGGCGAAAATCTCCTCGGCAATGGCAAATTTAAAATCCATGATATTCACTCCCGAAAACACATTTTAGTCCATTATAACACAACCGTGCAAGCATGACCAGCGTATTTTGCTTCGATAAAAAAAGATTACAATAGTATGCTGGATAAAAGGGGCAGTTTATAGTACAATATTATAGAAGGAATTTTTTTATGAAACAGTGCGCCGAAATGCGCTGTGCGAGGTTTTTATATGACGCAGCATAATCAGGAAAACCATTACGACGAGAGCCAGATTCAGGTGCTCGAGGGTCTGGAAGCCGTTCGCCGCAGACCCGGTATGTATATCGGTTCAACCGATGAACGGGGCCTGCACCATCTTGTATACGAGATTGTCGATAACGCAATCGATGAATCGCTTGCGGGCTTTTGCGATTCCATTCAGGTGAATATTCATCAGGACGGTTCCGTGACCGTTGCGGACAACGGCCGTGGATTCCCCGTGGGCATTCATCCGAAAATGCATCGCCCTGCGGTTGAGGTTTGCTTGACCGTTCTGCATGCGGGCGGCAAATTCGGCGGCGAAGGCTATAAGGTTTCGGGCGGTCTTCACGGCGTGGGTGCTTCGGTTGTGAATGCGCTGTCGAAGCATCTGAAGGTGAATGTTTATCAGAACGGCAAAATCTACCAGCAGGAATACGAGCGCGGCAAGGTTTTGTACGATCTGAAGGTTGTCGGCGATACCGACCGCACGGGCACCACAATCACCTTCCTGCCGGACGTGAAAACCGGCGAAGATCCCGAACCGGGCATTTTCGAAACGGGCGAATTCAGCTTTGATACGCTGAAAATCCGCTTCCGTGAAATGGCGTATCTGAACAAGGGCATTCGCATCGAACTCACGGACGAGCGCGTTGAGCCGAACAACTCGAGGGTGTTCCATTATGAAGGCGGCATCATTTCGTTTGTGTCGGATTTGAACAAGAACAAGAACGTGCTGTTCGACCAGCCGATTTATATCGAAGGCGTAAAGGACGGTTCGACGGTTGAAGTCGCCATGCAGTGGAACGACGGATTCAACGAGAATATCCTCTCCTTCGCAAACAATATTCACACGCCCGAAGGCGGCACGCATTTAACGGGCTTCCGCAATGCGCTGACCCGAGTTATCAACGATTACGGTCGCCGCTGCGGCGCAATCAAGGCGGCGGATCAGAATCTGACCGGCGACGATGTGCGTGAAGGCCTGGCGGCGGTCATTTCGGTGAAGCTGGTCGAGCCTCAGTTTGAAGGTCAGACCAAGACCAAGCTGGGCAATTCGGAAATCCGCCCGATGGTGGATTCCATGGTGAGCGACAAGCTCTCGACCTATTTCGAGGAGAATCCCTCCGCCGCACGCGCGGTATTGGACAAGTGCCTTTCCGCATCCCGTGCCCGTGAAGCGGCACGCAAGGCGAGAGAAATGATTCGCAGAAAGTCGGCGCTGGAAACGGCGGCTCTGCCCGGAAAGCTGGCGGACTGCTCCGAACGGGATCCGAGCAAGTGCGAGATTTTCATCGTTGAGGGCGATTCCGCAGGCGGCAGCGCCAAGCAGGGACGCGATCGCCATTTCCAGGCGATTCTTCCGCTGCGAGGCAAGATTCTGAATGTTGAAAAAACGCGTGCGGACAAGGCGCTGGGCAACGCCGAAATCAAGGCGATGATTACCGCCTTCGGTGCGGGCTTCGGCGACAGCTTCGACGAAACCAAACTGCGGTATCACAGAATCGTGTGTATGACCGATGCCGACGTGGACGGCGCGCATATCCGCATTCTGCTTCTGACATTCTTCTACCGTTTCATGCCGCAGTTGATTGAAAAGGGCTATGTTTATGCGGCTCAGCCGCCGCTTTACAAGGTCACGCGCGGCAAATTCGAAAAATACGTATATTCCGATGCGGAGCTTCAAAAGACGCTGGATGAGCTCGGACGAGACGCCAAACCCGATGTGCAGCGCTACAAAGGCCTGGGCGAAATGAGCTATCAGCAGCTTTGGGACACCACCATGGATCCCGCAAAGCGAAGCATGTATCGCGTGGAAATGAAAGACGCCATCGCCGCAGACGAACTGTTCACGCTGCTGATGGGCGATAAGGTCGAACCGCGCAAGGAATTCATCGAGCAGAACGCGAAGCTGGTCGCGAACCTCGATATTTGATGAAACGGAGGATCTGAATCTTGATCGACGAAAAAAATGTCGGGCATTTGATGCCCCTGAATATCGAGGACGAACTGAAAACATCCTTCATCTCCTACGCAATGGCGGTTATCGTCAGCCGCGCGCTTCCCGATGTTCGCGACGGTTTGAAGCCCGTTCACCGCAGAATTCTGTATTCCATGCAGGAATTGGGCGTTACGCCGGACAAGCCCTTCCGTAAATCCGCGCGTATCGTGGGCGATGTTCTGGGTAAATATCACCCCCACGGAGATTCCTCCGTATACGATGCCATGGTGCGTTTGGCGCAGGATTTCGCAACGCATTATCCGCTGGTCGAGGGTCAGGGCAACTTCGGTTCCGTTGACGGCGACGGCGCTGCGGCCATGCGTTATACCGAGGCACGTCTTTCCAAACTGTCGATGGAAATGGTGCGTGATCTCGACAAGGAAACCGTTGATTTCTATCCGAACTTCGATGAAACGCTGATGCAGCCGGCGGTGCTTCCGTGCCGCTTCCCGAATTTGCTGGTCAACGGTTCTTCGGGCATTGCCGTGGGCATGGCCACGAACATCCCGCCGCACAATCTGGGCGAGGTAATCGATGCCGTGGTCTGCATGCTGGACAACCCCGAATGCACGGTGGACGATTTGATGCAATACGTCAAGGGCCCCGATTTCCCGTCGGGCGGCGTGATTCTGGGTCGGCGCGGCATTTACGATGCGTATCACACGGGGCGCGGCAGAATCATCGTTCGCGCGAAGAGCGATATCGAGGAAATGCCCAACAACCGTCAGCGCATCGTAATCACCGAAATCCCCTACATGGTCAACAAGGCCAAACTGATTGAGAAAATTGCCGACATGGTGCATGAAAAGACCGTTGAAGGCATTTCGGACATCCGAGACGAATCCGACCGCGTCGGTATGCGCATCGTTATCGAACTGAAGCGCGATACCAATGCGAATGTGGTTCTGAATACGCTGTATAAGCACACGCAGCTGCAGGATACCTTCGGCGCAATCATGCTGGCGCTGGTAGACGGCGAGCCGAAGATTCTGTCGCTCAAGCAGATGATTCACCACTACATCGAGCATCAGGAAGACGTCATTCGCCGCAGAACAAAATACGATCTCGACAAAGCCGAAGCGCGCAGCCACATTCTGGAAGGCTTGATGGTGGCGCTGGATCACATCGATGAAGTGATTGCCCTGATTCGCGCCTCCCGCACGGCGCAGGAAGCCCGTGAAGGACTGATGAGCCGCTTCGCCCTGACCGAACGCCAGGCACAGGCGATACTGGATATGCGCCTGCAGCGTTTGACCGGTTTGGAACGGGACAAAATCGAAGAGGAATATGCGGAGCTTCAAAAGCAGATTGCGTATTTCCGTCAGGTGCTTGCGGACGAGAAGCTCGTTTTCGGAATCATCAAGGAAGAAATTCTGGAAATCAAGCGCAAGTATGCCGATGCACGCAAGACCGAAATCTCCTCGATGGAAGGCGAAATCGATATGCTCGATTTGATTGACGAGGAAGATATGGTGGTCACGATGACCCACTGCGGCTACGTCAAGCGCCTGCCGAAGGACACCTATCGCGCACAGAAGCGCGGCGGCAAGGGCATTATCGGCGCAACCACGAAGGAAGAAGATTTCGTGGAGCAGATGTATGTGACTTCCACGCACGATCCGATTATGTTCTTCACCAACCGCGGACGCGTGTATCAGCTCAACTGCTATGAGCTTCCCGAAGCGGGGCGCATGGCAAGGGGAACGGCCATCGTGAATCTGCTGCAGCTCGATCCCGGCGAGAAGGTCACGGTTATGCTGCCGCTGCCGATGAAGAAGGTCGAGGGGCATTATCTGGTGATGACCACCAAGAAGGGCGTTATCAAGCGCACGGCTTTGGATGAATTCGTGAATCTGCGTAAATCCGGTCTGATTGCGCTGGTACTGCGTGAGGACGACGATTTAATCAGCGTGGATCTTACCGACGGTTCTTACGAGATGCTTTTGGGCACCCGCAACGGCATGGCAATTCGCTTTGCCGAAACGGATATCCGTGCGATGGGCAGAAATGCGATGGGCGTAAGGGCAATCGATTTGTCCGACGATGATGAGGTTGTGGACGTTTGCCCCGTGTTTGAGGATACGAAGGTACTGTCCATTACCGAAAACGGCTACGGCAAGCGCACGGACGTTGAAGAATACCGCCTGCAAAACCGCGGCGGCAAGGGTATCAAGGCCATGAACCTGACCGAAAAGACGGGTCTGCTCGCCTGCCAGCTTCTGGTGCATGATTCCGAAGACGTGATTCTGATTACCGACGACGGAACGGTTATCCGCACGCCTGTTGCGGACATCTCCGTTGTGGGCAGAAACACGCAGGGCGTGCGCCTGATGCGTGTCGGCGGCGAAAGCAAGGTCGTGTGCGTGGCAAAGACCGAATCCGAACCCGAAGAGGAAGAAATTGAAGCGGAGGGCAACTCCGTTGAAATTATGAACGAAAACCCTGAATCGAACGAAGAAATTTGATGGGAGGTCTTTTTCGGTGAATGCTTATGACATTATGATCATCGGGCAGCTTTCGCTGGACATCAACACGGACTTTGGCGGACGCACGGAGCATACAATCGGCGGCGCCGTTCGGTATTCCGGCTTTGCGGCGGATGCCTCCGGCGCAAAGGTTGCGGTGCTCGCAAAGGGCAATCGCTCGGTGGCGGATCCCGCAAAGGAATTCGAACGCAAGCCGAACATCAAGGTGTTCCCCGTGGACAGCGCAAACTGCACCTCGATTTCCAACACCTACCTCACGGCCGATCGTGAAAAGCGCATCTGCAAGGCAATCAGCCGTATCGATCCCTATCGCCTCGAGGATTTGCCCGAGGAGAGCGCATCGATTTACCACATCGCGGGATTGATGGTGGGCGATATCGGCGAAGATATGATTGAAGCCACGTCGAAGCGCGGCATGTGTGCGGTGGATGTTCAGTGTCTGCTGCGCCGTGATGAGGGCGGCGAAATGCTGTTTCGCGATTGGGAAATGAAGAAAAAGTGTCTGCCGATGATCCGCTTCCTGAAGACGGATGCCGCAGAGGCAGAAATTCTCACCGGCTCCACCGATCGCCGCGAGGCTGCGAAAATGCTCTACGACTGGGGCGCAAAGGAAATCATGATCACCCACAACACCGAGGCGATCATTTACGACGGCAAACAGGTTTACGCCTGCCCGCTCAAGCCACGCAATCTGACCGGACGCACAGGGCGCGGCGATACCACTTTTGCGGGCTATCTGGCAAAGCGCCTGCACTGCGGCATTGAGGAATCGCTTCAGTATGCGGCAGCGCTGGTTTCTCTGAAGATGGAAACGCCCGGTCCGTTCATGGGAACGGAAGAAGACGTTCGCGAATACATTCGACAGTTCTATTGAGGAAATCACTATGACGGAAGAAGAACGCATTTTTTCGGGAAAACTGTACACACCTGCTGCACAGGAGCTTGTTCAACAAAAGCGCAAAGCGCATCGGCTGAATCAGGAATTCAATATGCTGCCGGAAGAGGATCCGCGCCGCATGGAGATTCTGCACGAGCTGATCGGTGAATTGGGTGAAGGCACTGCGATGAACGGCCCGATTCGCTTTCACTACGGCAGCCACACCAAAATCGGTGCGCACTGCTTCATGAACTTCAACTTCACCGTTCAGGATGACACCTATGTCACCATCGGCGAACATTGCAATTTCGGTCCGAACGTTACAATCGTCACGCCCCTGCACCCGATGTGCGCAGAGGAACGGCGCGGTTTGATGTGCTCCGACGGCGTTGAACGTAGCCTGTGTTATGCCAAACCCGTGGTTATCGGACATGATTGCTGGTTCGGTGCGGGCGTAACGGTCTGCCCCGGCGTAACCATCGGCGAAAACTGCGTAATCGGCGCAGGCAGTGTGGTCACGCGCGATATCCCCGCAAACAGCTTTGCGGCGGGCGTTCCCGCAAGAGTGATTCGTGAAATCACGCAAAAGGATTCCATTCACAATCTGTTTGACGAAATTCATTGATGCCTCAAAACCACTCTGCCGTGCGGAGTGGTTTTGTTTTACAACCTGCAGGGAGGTTTTGAGAATGCCGAAGAAAATCACGAGTCGCCCGGGACTCTTCGGGAAAATCAATCACTATGATGAACACGGCCGCAAAATCGGCGAAAGCCGTCCGGGGCTTTTCGGACAGATGAAGCATTACGATACAAACGGCAGAAAAGTGGGGGAGAGCCGCCCGAGTTTGTTCGGCGGAATGAACGAATACGATGCGCGCGGCGAACGCGTGGGCCGATCCCGTGAAAGCCTTCTGGGCGGCGTGAATCATTACAACCGAAGCGGACACAAGGTCGGAAAAACCTACGATATGCTTTTCGAGGGAAAAACATGGCTGGAAGACGATGACCCCAAGAAGAAACATCGGTAAGACAGACAAAACGGCGGCAGGGAGAGAACCCTGTCGCCGCAC
>CAVHAH010000070.1:6405-9469 GCA_963633785.1 bacterium | reverse complement strand
ATCGCTTCCGAGCATCGTTAAAAAGCTAAACAGCATGGACATTCCCGTATCCATTATCAATGCAAAGAAGAATTTGCACGATATCGCAGGCGTTCGTGTGGTCTGTCGGTATGTTGACGATATTTACCGCATCTCCGATCTTTTGCTTTCGCAGGATGATATCGGGCTGATTCTGGAGAAGGATTACATCAAAAAGCCCAAGGACAACGGCTATCGCAGTTTGCATATCGTGGTGGACGTTCCCGTTTATATGATTGACGGAAAGCTGTTCATTCCCGTAGAGATTCAGATTCGCACCGTTGCAATGGACTTTTGGGCAACGCTCGAACACGGCATTCGCTACAAGGCGAGCGAAGAAGTTCCGCCGTCGATTGCGAAGGAATTGCGTGAATGCGCCGATGTAATCACCGACACCGATTATAAAATGCAGGAAATTTTCAAAACGCTTCAAACGGTTCACGACCGTGAGGATGCACAGGAAGAACACTGAAAAAACAGCGGGAACGACGGCGAATCGTTCCCGCTGTTTATATTACAAAAGTTTCTTGCGATAAGGGCAGAAATCAAAGGTGGCAAAGTAATCATCGAGCGTTTCCGCGCGGCGAATCAATTCGAACTGCCCGTCTTCCTTGAGAAGAATTTCCGCCGAACGCAGGCGTCCGTTATAATTGTAGCCCATGGAAAATCCGTGCGCACCCGTATCGTGAATAATCAGCAAATCTCCGATTTCGATTTCGGGCAGCATTCGGTCAATGGCGAATTTGTCGTTGTTTTCGCACAGCGAACCCACAACATCATAGCAATGATCGCACGCCGCATTTTCTTTTCCCGCAACCGTAATATGATGATATGCCCCATACATGGCCGGGCGCATCAAATTGGCCGCACACGCATCAAGCCCCACGTATTCTTTATAAATATGCTTAAAATGCACCGCCGTTGCAACCAGGCATCCGTGCGGTCCGGTCATATAGCGTCCCAATTCCGCGGCGATGCGAATCTCCCCCATGCCCGCGGGCACAAGCACCTCTTCGAATGCACGGCGCACGCCTTCTCCGATTTGGGCGATGTCCGCCGCCGGCTGATCGGGAAGATACGGAATGCCGATGCCGCCCGAAAGGTCGATGAAAAAGAATTCGGCGCCCGTTTCTTTATGCACATCCCGCGCCAATTCGAAAAGAATTTTCGCCATGGTGGGATAATAATCCCTCTCGGTGGTATTGCTGGCGAGAAATGCGTGCAGGCCGAATCGCTTCGCACCCATTTGCATCAATCTGCGAACGGCGGAAAAAATCTGCGGGCGTGTCATGCCGTATTTGGATTCACCGGGCTGACCCTGGCAGTTTTTGCCGATGGAAATCGTTCCGCCCGGATTATAGCGCAGGCAGATATCCTCGGGAATGCCGCCATCATGCACAAGGGAATCAATCAACGTTTCATCGTCCAGATTCACGAGCGCATTCAGCTTTCGTGCATACGCAAATTCTTCATCGGGCGTTTCGTTCGAGGAGAATACGATATCCTCTCCGCGAAAGCCCACAGCTTCGGACAGCTTCAATTCAGCCATCGATGAACAGTCCGCTCCGCATCCCTCTTCCCGCAGAATAGAAAGTATATAAGGATTCGGGCATGCCTTCACTGCATAATATTCACGAAAACCTTTGTTCCATGCGAAGGCACGATTCACAGCGCGCGCCGTTTCGCGAATGCCGTGTTCGTCGTAAAGGTGAAAGGGTGTCGGGTATTCTTGAATGATTTCCTGTAATTTTTCTTTGGTAACGAAAGTCTGCTTTTGCATAAGTCCATCTCCGAATGCTTTAATCGAACATTGTATAATCATACAGCATTCGGCGCTTATCGTCAAGAAAAAATTCATCGACTACTTGAAAAGAAAGTACAGTTTGAGTAAAATAAATGAGAAAATACTTTTCGGAGGTCCACGCATGAAAATTGCCGGCATCATCTGTGAATACAACCCGTTTCACGCAGGGCACGCTTTTCATATTGCGCAAACCAGAAAGCTCACAGGCTGTGATTATGTGGTTGCGTGCATGGCGGGCAGCTTCGTTCAACGGGGCGAGGCGGCTTGTCTGTCGAAATGGGCTCGCGCGGAAATGGCACTGCGATGCGGTGCGGATGCCGTTTTCGAATTGCCGACGCTTTACGCATTGCGCACGGCGGATGTATTCGCAATGGGCGGCGTGGCGATTCTCGACGGAATCGGTGCGGATATACTGTCGTTCGGCAGTGAATGCACGGATTTTCACTTGCTTCAAACCATGGCGGCTCTGCGTGAAAACGAGCCCGAATGCATATCCCACGCCATTCAGTGCGGTTTGGCGGAAGGAAAGTCCCACGCCCGTGCACGGGGCGAAGCGATTGCCGAATACCTGAGCATTGCCCCCGAGGCCGTTAATCAGCCGAATTGGATTCTGGCGTGTGAATACCTCCATGCAATCTCCGTTTTGAATGCGCAGATTCAACCCGTTATGATTCGGCGCACAAACGATTACCACGCCAAAACCGTTGATGAGCGGTTCGCTTCGGCCACGGCCATTCGGCAAATGCTCCGTGAAAACGATATCGAACAGGCGCAAAAATATATCCCCGAAGCGGCGCATCCCCTTTTGAAGGAATGGAAGGGAATGCATCACCCGAACGATTTGCTGCTTTATAAGCTCCGTTCCATGACGGCAGAGGAAATTGCCGCACTGGCCGATGCTTCGGAAGGAATTGAAAACCGCATGAAGCGTTCGGCGGGAGAAGCCTTTGATTATGAATCGCTGCTGGAAAGCCTGAAATGCAAGCGCTATACCCGTGCGAGGTTGAGCCGTTTATGTGCGCACGCCATGCTGAATCTTACAAAGGCACTGGCCGACAGGCATCCCGTTCCCGAATACGCCCGTTTAATCGGCATGCGAAGCGATGCACGGGATTTGATGCATACGCTGAAACACCGAACCAAAATACCGATTGTCGCAAACGCCTCGGAAATTGCCGACAACGAGGTGTTTTCATTGGAATGCCGCGCGACGGATTTGCGCGCGCTGTGCATGAATGATTC
>CAVHAH010000070.1:0-6395 GCA_963633785.1 bacterium | reverse complement strand
GAATGATTCCGCACAGCGTCTGCAGGGAGCGGAACGAACGGCGAAGTTTGTCATTGTCTGAATGGCAATGCATTCACCGCTTGGTTTTCCCGACAAAGATTAACAATTAGTGAATTCGCACAAAAAATACGCAATTTTACACGGATTCAATTTGGAATACACAAATCTGCTTGACGGTAAAACCCAAAAATGATTATACTGAAAGCAATCGTTCATGTCTTCTGTTGGACAAAGGAGGAAACCAAATGTATCTTGACCATCGCGTTACGATGAAAATTGCTCGTATTTTAAATATGATTGATGTGAGCGCACTGCTGCTGGATTATAACGGTGCAATCATTTTGCCCGAGGGCGACAACCGCACCTTGAATTTGCCGGAGGCCGTGCGTCAGAATCCCACGATGCCGCTGATTTACGGCGGTGTTACCCTGATTGGCACCGGCGAAGAACAGCCCGTGTTCATTTGTCTGCACGGAGACACCGAAGACGTAAAAAAATGTGCGGTGCTGTGTGCGGAGCTGATTAACATGATGCTGCGCGAGGATATGACGCACACCAACAGCGAACAGTCTCTGCGCCTGATGCTGCGCGGCGATGTGGAAACCAGCGAATTCGAATCTTTGGCCGCCGAACACGGCATTCCGATGCAGGCCAACCGTTGCGTGCTGTATTTCTATTTCCAGGAGCTCGATGCGGAAGCGGCCATCAAGCTGATGGTGGACAGCCTCGATTCCGAAGAAGACCGCCTTGCCGAAGTCGGCCGTCATTCCGTGGCAATGCTCAAAACCATCCACGAAGACGAAACCTTCGAGGAACTGGAAGAGTACGCACATGCGATTGAAAGCACTTTCCTTTCCGAAACGGGTCACGGCGTTTTTGTCGGCATTTCCGAGCCTCGTGAGGATTTGATCAGTATCCCCGATGCATTCGAAGAAGCACGCAGCGCAATCAACGTCGGCAGATCGTATCATTCAAACCGCACCGTGTTTGTATATCGCAATTTGCTGCTGGAGCGCTTCCTGAATGAAGTTACTCCCGAAATGAGCGCAAATTACAATGCAAAAATCTTCAATCGCAAGACCACGCGCCTGTTTAACGAGGAAATGATTCACACCATCGAAACCTTCTTCGACAACAGTCTGAATCTGTCCGAAACCGCACGCAAATTGTATATTCACAGAAACACGCTCGTGTACCGCCTGGAAAAGGTTCAGCGCACGATTGGTCTGGATTTGCGCAATTTCGATGATGCGGTAACCTTCAAGATGATGATGCTGCTTGGCAAGAATACCGACAAGCGCAATTTCAAAATGTAATTTCTAGGGCGTGTTTCTAAAAGCAAAAATCGAAAAGCGAAACGCGGAAGCATTGAGCTTTCGCGTTTCTTTAAGGAGAAAATGGCATGAAACGCAAAGCAGTTGCTATCAGTGCGGTCGTCTGGCTTCTGATTATGGCCATTGTCGGTACGGCGCTGATTACTTCCGCCGCAATGAGCGATTCCGGCGTCACGCACCTGGTCAGCGAAGAGGAATATGCGTTGATTGAGCGTTATCGCCGCTTGGATGAGGTTCGTCAAACGCTGATGGATGAATACTATCAGCCCGTAGACGAGGATACGCTGGTTCTCGGCGCCATTCGCGGCATGATGTCTTCGCTGGACGACCCCTATACATTCTATTATACCACCGAGGAAATGGAAGCGGAGGAAGAATCGAACGAAGGCGTATTCCACGGCATCGGCATTCTGGTTCAGATTTCTCAGAACGGCGAAGTGGAGATTGCCCGCGTATACGCCGATTCACCCGCACAGGAAGCGGGCCTTTCCGCAGGCGATGTGATTCTGGCGGTCGACGGCGAAAACATTACCGATGATTCCGCCAAGGCGCTCGACGACGTTGTCGAAAAAATCCGTGGCGAGGATGCCACGGATGTGGTTATCACGGTTCGCAGAGATTCCGAAATTCTCGATTTCACGGCCACGCGCGGAACGGTCAACGGAAGCAATATCGATGCTTCGATACTCGACAACAATATCGGCTATGTCAGCATTGCGCAATTTTCGGGCGATGATGTGACCGGATTCCAAAGCGCTTTGGAGAGCTTCAAGAGCGCAAATGTCGCAGGTGTGATTGTCGATTTGCGCAGCAATCCCGGCGGTTTGCTCGATGATGTACTCGCCATTGCGGATATGGTGTTGCCCGAAGGTCTGATTACCTATGTAGAAGATCGCGAAGGCAATCGCACCGAATATTCGGCGGATGCGGAATACTGGGATATTCCGATGGTGGTGCTCGTTAACGGAATGTCGGCAAGCGCATCGGAATTGTTTACGGGGGCGTTCCAGGATGATGCACGCGGCACGGTCGTGGGAACGCAGACGTTCGGAAAGGGAATCGTTCAAACGATTGTTACCTTTGCCGAAGACGGCGCGGGCATGCAATACACCACGGAAAGCTATTTCACGCCCAACGGCCGTTCCATTCACAAAACGGGAATCGAGCCGGATGTAGTGGTCGAATTGAGTGAAGACTCCGTAATCAACACGATTCAGCCGAATCCGGACACGGATAATCAGCTTCAAACCGCTTTAGAGGAGCTGCAAAAGCTGATTGAAAAGCAATAAAAAGCAACCGCTTCGATGAAATATCGAGGCGGTTGCTTTTTCAGAACATCTTGCGCACGTTATAGATGGAACGAATGTATTCGTATCCGAGCGATTTATAAAAAGACAATGCGTTTTTCTGCCGAACATCGCTGTTTGCCCGAACGCCCTTCGCACCCGTGGCCCGTGCCCAGCTTTCTACGGCTTCAATCAGCTTACTGCCCAAACCGTGTTTGCGGTATTCGGGGCTGACCGCCAACGCAACGATATCTTTCATCGGCGGCGCATAAATCGGATCGTGATTATTGGCATGAATGAATCCAATCACATTATCTTCGGAATCAACCGCAACCAGCAGCATATTTTCAGTAGAACCAATCAGGCGGCGAACATTCTGCGCGACCTGTTCTTCGGAAAAATCATAACCCAGTTCCTGCTTGCAAAGCTCGTAAATGCCATGCGTGTCGGAAATCATGCAACGTCGAATCTGTGTATTCACCAAATCGCCCCCTCCGGAGTTGCGGTCAATGCTCTTAACCGCTAATTCAATTATACCCAATTCCGTGAACATTGTCAATAAAAATGCCGCAATTCTTGCATATTGCACAAAACAGTGTACATATACGAATGAATCAGTCGGTTTGTATAAGTTAACTTATAATAAACCGCAGTTCTACGCAGGAATTCACGGAAGCATTGTAGAATCTATTCCGCATGAGGCATACCTTGAATTCAAAGAGAGCGGTTGAATCTTTTCCGTGCGGTTCGATATATGCAACCTTTATTCGGAAAAATGGAATCAACCGATGCGGAAAGCGATTTTCGTTCGCAATCTGCCGTAAATATAGTTGGGAGGGAAAAGCATGAAGAAAATGAAGCGCGTCGTTTTGATTGTCCTGGACGGTGTAGGTGCCGGCAGTCAGCATGATGCTAAACGTTATGGAGATGAAGGAGCGGATACGCTCGGTCACGTCTTTGTTGAAGCACATCCCGAAATTCCGAATCTGACAGAGCTCGGTCTTTTGAAAACCATCGGGATGCATCCCTATGGAGAAGATGATCCGATTGGCTGCTATGGCACGATGAATGAATGTGCCGCAGGCAAAGATACCACATCCGGTCACTGGGAGCTTGCGGGATTGACGCTCAAGGAGCCGTTCCCGACGTTCCCCAACGGATTCCCGCAGGAACTTATCGATGCATTCGAGCGTGAAACCGGCATGGGCGTAATCGGCAACAAAGCGGCCTCCGGCACGCAGATTATCGAAGAGCTCGGCGTGGAACACATCCGCACGGGCAAGCTGATTGTGTATACCTCCGCGGACAGCGTATTTCAGATTGCCGCCCACGAAGCAATCGTTCCCCCGACGGAATTGTGGCACGTTTGCCGCATTGCACGCCGCCTTTTGAAAGACAAATACAATGTCGGCCGTGTGATTGCCCGTCCGTTCATCGGCAATCCCGGTGCATTCGTGCGTACGGATAATCGCCGTGATTTCTCCGTGGATCCTATGGGCAAAACCATGTTGGATGTTTTGAAGAATGACGGTTATGATGTGCTGGGCGTAGGCAAAATCGAGGACATCTTCAATCATCGCGGACTCACGCAGTCCAATCACGCTTCCGGAAATGCGGCATGCACGGATGCGATTGTCGAATATCTGAAGAAAGACCACTGGAAGGGATTGCTGTTTGCAAATCTTGTGGACACCGATCAGCTTTATGGACACAGAAACGATGTGAAGGGCTTCGCAAATGCGCTGGAAGCGTTCGACAAGCGTCTGCCCGAAATTCTGAAGCTCCTGGGTTCGGACGGAATGTTGATTATCACCGCCGATCACGGATGCGATCCCACCTATCCGACCACCGATCATACTCGTGAACGTGTTCCCGTGATTGCATGGGGTCTCGGTTTGGAAGAAGGCGTGAATTTGGGACAGCGCAAGACCTTTGCGGATGTTTCCGCCACGGTTCTGGATGCGCTGGGCTGCAAAACGCAGTTGGACGGCACGAGCTTCTATCCGCAGATTGCGCTGGATTGATGCGCCCGTTCCCCCACTTTATTCAACAAAATTACGGAGGCTGAAGCGGTTTATGCTTCAGCCTCGTTTTTATACTCAGATTTCAAACACTGTTCGTGCGGGATTCTTTTTCGGCAGACACCAGCGACCGGAAGTGAAATCCGGAATGGCAATCGGCATACTGCCTTTTGCAATGGATTCTTCCGACAGGCAGGTGATGCTCATCCAGCTCGCCGCATCGTAAACATCGATTGCGGTTTCGCTCTGATTTTGAATGCTTTCCACGAATGAACGCAATGTGAGATAATCCATTCCGTCATGATTTCCCCGCACGCCGAATTCACGATATTCACGCCACAGAGGATGGCAATACTCCTTCATATATTTTGCATCGCTTTCGGCGCAATGCATCCAGGAAGTCGGATCCTGCGGTGTGATTCCTTCAAGGAAAATCGAACGACCCGCTTCCATCCACATGCCCTTTGTTCCGCGAATCACGCCGCCGCGGGAATACGCACGGGGAAGCGTGCAATCATGCGTAAGAAGAATGGTTTCGCCGTTTGCGCATTGAATCATGGTATTCACAACATCGCCTTCATTGAATACGGTGTTCACCAGCGGTGAATCCGGGCGATGTTCGGCAAGCCATTCATGCATACCGCAGGCCTTGGACGCCATACTCGTTAATGTAAGCATACGGTTTCCGCGATTGATATTCAGATAATTTGCGATGGGGCCCAATTCATGCGTCGGATACAATTCTCCGTTGCGATGAATAAAGTGTGCCTGTCTGTAATGCCGATTCACATCGCCGTTGCCGACTTCATCTCGCAAATCATGGGAATACGCACCTTCGCAATGTACAAGCGTTCCGAACATTCCCTGACGAACCATTTTCAAAAGAGTCAGTTCGGTTTCACCGAAGCAGCAATTTTCCAGGAACATCAGCGGAATTCCCGTTTCTTCGCTTGTGCGAACCATCTGCCAGCACTCATCGATATTCGTTGCGCCGCCCACTTCGATGGCGGGACGCTTTCCCAATTTCATCGCCTGAATGGCCAGCGGAATATGGCTCTCCCACCCCGTCATGATGATAACCGCATCCACATCCGAACGATTCATGCATTCAACGGGATCGGTGGTGCCGAAGGGCTTTTTCCCGCTCGCTTTTTCCACAGCCGCCTGACCTCGTTCAACACGATCTGCGTAAGAATCGCAAACGGCTGTTATTTTCACATCGGGCATATCCAAAAGTGTCTCCATTTGAGAATAGCCACGGTTGCCGAGACCCAGCACGGCAAGGTGAACGGTTTCGCCAAAACGATCAAGCTGCATACACTTTTCCAGCCTTTCAATAATCTGTTATCGGGAATGTGCGGATTCAAATCAACTTGAATTCGGTATTGTGAAGAAGTCGGCGTCTCCGATTGGATTCGCCGACTTCTTGATTAGACCGATATTGAATTACAGCTGCGGGCCGGCAGATACAAGAGCCTTACCTGCTTCGTTGCCTTCATACTTCTTGAAGTTGTTGATGAAGCGGGAAGCCAGATCCTGTGCCTTCTTCTCCCATTCGGAAGCATCCGCATAGGTATCGCGGGGATCGAGAATCTCGGTGGCAACGCCGTTGAGCTCGGTCGGAACCTCGAAATCGAAGTAAGGAATCTTCTTGGTGGGGGCCTTCAGAATGTCGCCGTTCAGGATCGCGTCGATGATACCGCGGGTATCCTTGATGGAGATGCGCTTGCCGGTGCCGTTCCAGCCGGTGTTGA
>CAVHAH010000069.1:0-9496 GCA_963633785.1 bacterium | reverse complement strand
TTTATCACCGAATATAAGTGTATCACAATTACTCGCGTTTGTCAATAAATACAGCTTTTTTATTTACTGTAAATTTGTAATCCGATTCGATTTAAAATATTCCAAATAATGCGTGACAAATGATTCTTTTTGTGCTAGAATACCTTTATAAACTCTAGTTTGAAAGGAAGAAACATCCATGGCTAAGAAGAGTTCCCGTTCCAAAGGTTACCGTAAATACAAAACCGAGCAAAAAGGTTTTACCAAAGGCGAAATTCGCACGCTGATTATCGGTTTTGTTGTAATTATTCTCGCAATCGCGGCGATAATCTATCTGCCCGATGCAATTGAAGCCACGCACCTTGTTAAGGTGGAAGACGGAGAATTCGTCGGTGCAGAGGATAATTGGCTGATTACGAACGTCAGCGACACCTCCACCAGAAAGTATCGCAAGCTCGCCGAGGTCGATCCTGCCGAAGGCTATACGCTTGATTCCACCACTACTTCTTCGACCAGCAATCTTTCCCGAACCTTCACCTTCAAAGCAGAGGATGAAGAAAACGCTGCGGTGAAGGAATATGTTGTTTCCGGCAGCGCGACAAGCTGCAAGGAGCTTTCGGAGACCGTATACAACAATTTCGCCAGCAACGCCGTTTCCGCTTACGGTCTTAATGTAACCGAGTATTCCGATGCACTGCAGACTGCGGAAATCAACGGAAAGACGCTGTATTGGTTCAGTGCCGTTTACACCTATGACGAAACGGTAGAAAACACCGAAGAAGCAACCGACGAGACCGCAACGGAAGAAACCGCAACGGAAGATACGGCCGAAGCGGCAACGGAAGAAACCGTTACCCATTACATTCAGAGCCTGAATGTCTACGCTCCCGCAGATGTCAAGGGCATGACCGTGATTCTGTCCACTACGAACGATTGCCTGAGCGAAGAAGAATTTGCCGATATGGATGCCATGCTCGACGTTCTCAAGGATGCGGCAGGACAGATTTCTTCTATGAAATAATCATAATGTATAAATTAAAACTGTCGGTGAGTGATTTGCCGGCAGTTTTTTTCTAAGCAAATTTTGCGGAACTGCGCATTGCAATTTGTCTGAAATGGAGCTTTCGATAACATTTACACTAGGAAAACATAATTTTATAAAGAATATAAATAATTAATCGTCAAATGAACGGGTTTGTTTATTGATTGTTCATAGAATTGCCATTCGATAATCGCTCGAAGTTTAAATGCAGTTGATAAAGAGCGCATAGAATTTCTCATATACTGAATATAGAGGGGAAAATCATGGGAAAGGTAATCGGGATAGATCTCGGAACAACAAATTCCTGCGTGGCCGTCTGCGAAGGCGGAGAAGCGCAGGTAATACCCAATGCGGAGGGCGGAAGAACAACGCCTTCGGTGGTTGCGTTTACCAAGAACGGTGAACGCCTGGTGGGACAAGTCGCCAAGCGTCAGGCGGTCAGCAACGCCGAGAGAACCATTCAATCCATCAAAAGGGATATGGGTTCGGAAAAACGAATCACAATCGACGGCAAGAAGTATTCTCCGCAGGAAATATCCGCAATGATTTTGATGAAATTAAAAGCCGATGCGGAAGCTTACCTCGGTGAAAAGGTAACCGAAGCGGTCATTACCGTTCCTGCGTATTTTTCCGATGCACAGCGTCAGGCAACGAAGGATGCGGGAACGATTGCCGGTTTGAATGTGAAAAGAATCATCAACGAACCGACATCCGCCGCGCTGGCCTACGGTGTCGATCGGGAAGATCCGCAAAAAATCATGGTGTTTGATTTGGGCGGCGGCACTTTCGACGTTTCCATTCTGGATATCAATTCGGATGTTATCGAAGTTCTCGCAACCGCAGGCAATAACCGCTTAGGCGGCGATGATTTCGATGCACGCATTGCCGATTATCTGGTTTCCGAATTCAAGCGTGAACAGAAAATCGATATTCGCCGAGATGCGGTTGCCATGCAGCGTGTTCTGGAAGCCGCCGAAAAGGCGAAAATCGAATTGTCGGGCGTGATGAGTGCGAGCGTGAATCTTCCGTTCCTGGCGGCGGATCGCAATGGTCCGAAACACATGGAATGCACCATTACACGCGCTAAATTCGATGAATTAACGCGCGATCTTGTGGATGCCACGATGGGGCCTGTTCAGCAGGCGATGGCGGATTCGGGTCTGAAGGCATCCGATCTCGGCAAAGTGCTTATGGTCGGCGGATCAAGCCGAATCCCCGCCGTGCAGGAAGCGGTTCGGCGATTCACGGGAAAAGAACCGTTCAAGGGAATCAATCCCGATGAATGCGTTGCGATGGGTGCGGCGCTGCAAGGCGGCGTTATGGTAGGCGAGGTGAAGAACCTGCTTTTGCTCGATGTCACGCCGCTTTCACTCGGCATTGAAACCGTCGGAAACGTATTTTCGAAGATTATCGACCGCAATACTACGCTGCCCGTTGAGCATAGTCAGATATTCACAACCGCCGCCAGCTTTCAGCGTTCGGTCGAAATTCATGTGCTCCAGGGCGAACGCATGGTGGCAAGGGAAAACAAAACGCTCGGAAAGTTCCGCCTTTCCGGCATTCGACCCGCAATGCGCGGCGTTCCGCAGATTGAAGTGAAATTCACAATCGATACGAACGGCATTGTGCACGTCTCCGCAAAGGATTTGGGAACGGGCAACGAACAGGCAATCACAATCACGAATTCGTCCAACCTGAGCCGTGAAGAAATAGAGCGTGCAATGCGCGATGCGGAAATTTATGCGGCTGAGGATGCAAAAAAACGGGCCGAAAGCGATTTGCTTCACCGATATGAAGACTTGAATCAGCGTGTAAAAAGCGTAATGAAGAAGTGCACGAAGGAAGATCGAAAGGCTCTGGATGAAAAACTGAATGCCGTTGAGCACGCTCGCAAGCAGAAGGATTTCACGGCGCTTGAATCCGCTTTGAATGATTTGGAAAAAGCGATTCAATCCGTGAAGGCGGAATCGGATGACGGCGCCTATTCGGCAGACTATCGGCAATAAAAGCATACGTAATTTACCTGCAAATTGATTCTGTGTTTACAATTATATTGTATAATAGCATTGTAGGGAGGGAATAATGAATGTTCGGTTATATCGTGCCAAACCAGTCCCTCCTCGATGATGCCGGGAAACAGCGTTTTCGAACGGCGTATTGCGGTTTATGCCGAGTGCTTCGCAATCGACACGGACTAATCGGCAGTGCAACGTTAAGCTATGATTTGACGTTTCTCTCGATGCTGTTGAGTGCATTGTATGAAACCGATGAAACCGAAGGAAGCAAACGCTGTTTCGTTCATCCGATGAAAAAACATTCATTCGCTTTCAGCAGTCCCTATGAATATGCGGCGGATATGAATGTGCTTCTTGCTTATCACAAGTGCTTGGATGACTGGATGGACGATCATGATGTTGCGGCGTATGGACAGGCGAAGCTGCTCAAGAGTGCTTCGGAAAAGGTTATACGGCAGTACCCGAAGCAATCCGAAGCAATCCAAACGTGGCTGCGGGAAATTCATGAAATCGAAAAGCGAACGGATCGCTGTATCGATTTGCCGACGAATCAAACCGGGAAAATGCTCGGATGCCTGTTTGCCGTAAATGACGATTTCTGGAGCGCAGACTTGTATCAAATCGGCGACGGTCTGGGAAGATTCATCTATTTGATGGATGCTTACGATGATTTGTCCGATGATTTGCGCAAGAAGCGATTCAATCCGTTGAAACCCTATCGGGAGGATGCGGATTTTGAGAAAATGTGTTTCGATGCCATGAAAATGTCGGTGGCGGACAGTGCGGAGGCCTTCGAACGTTTGCCGATTCTGAAGGACGTTGAATTGCTTCGCAACATTTTGTATTCAGGGGTTTGGAGTCGCTACGCAATGATTCAAAATAAGCGCAGCAAAAAGAAAAAAGGAGCAGAATAATGCAGGATCCTTATCGCGTATTGGGCGTCTCTGCCAATGCAACAGAGGAGGAAATCAAAAAGGCGTATCGCAATCTTGCGAAAAAATATCATCCGGATGTGAATAACGGTTCCGCCGAAGCGGAAACACGGATGAAAGAAGTTAACGAAGCCTATTCAACCGTTATGAAGATGCGCCACGGCTCGGGACAATCCTCGGCAGGCTATCAAAGCAACGGTTACTCCGGTTATCAAAGCGGCTATTCGAATTATCAGCGCAGTTACTCCGGCACAGGCTCGCAGACCATGAATGCCGCAAGAAATTATATACAAAGCGGATACTATGCGGAGGCGCTTCGCATACTTTCCGAAATGAACGAACGAAGTGCCGAATGGTATTATCTTTGTGCCGAAGCCAACTACGGAATGGGCAATCGAATTGCGGCGTTGAATTATGCACGGCAGGCCGTGCAGATGGAGCCGAACAATCTGATGTATCAATCGCTGCTCAATCAACTTGAAGGGAATTCGCATTTCTACGAAACAAACGGAAGCAACTTCGGTTTTCGCAACATGGATTCCATTTGCGGCAATCCGTTCCTGACCTGCTGTACAATCAATCTTTGTGCAAACTGCCTGTGCGGCGGTCACTGCTTTCCGATCTGGTGTTAAAGGAGGAAAAGAAAGTGTCATTCTGGGATCGTTTCAAAAACAGTATTCAACACTTCATGGACGGACGTTACGGTGTGGACGAGCTTGCCCACGCAATGGTCATAGCGGAACTCGTGATTGTCGTTATTTCACTGCTTTGGGGAAGTGCGTTTATCAGCCTCCTCGGAATGGTTTTTGCGTTTCTGATGCTGTTTCGCGTATTTTCCAAGAATATCGCCAAGCGTCAAACCGAGAACGCAAAATACATTGCATGGCGGCGTGATTTTACAACGAATGCGAGCCAGGCATGGAATCGCCTGAAAAACGCCCGCAAATACAAGTATTTCAAGTGCCCTGAATGTCAGGCGATGCTTCGTTTGCCCCGCAAGGTCGGAGAAGTTACCGTGACTTGCGGAAAATGCAAGCATTCCTTTAAGATGAAAGCATAATGGGGGAGAATCATGAAGCAGCATATCGATACCGCACCGGTTTGGGACGCATACCGTCAGGAATGTGAATGCCCGCTTTGTCTGATTAAGGCGAAACTCGAAGCGGCGAATGTGCAGTATTTTTTGGGTGAATCCGTTATGGAGCCGGATCAGCGCATCGAAGTGAATCAAAAAGGCTTTTGCGCTCGGCATTTTCGACAGATGTACGATGCAGGCAATCGGCTGGGTCTGGGATTGATGACGGACACCCATATCAAAGAAATGCTGCGTTCATTGAGCAAGCACGCACAAACAATGAAAGCGGCCGCAGCTGCGGAAGCGGGAAAACCGATATTCAAGAGAATCGGCCCCAAACGCGGAGGCAGTATGGCAGAGGAAGCGGAACGCGCGCTTGATTTCAGCGGCAAATGCGTTATGTGCGAACGGGTACAGGAGAATATGGAACGGTATTTATATACAACCGTATATATGTATCATCATGAACCTGATTTTCCGAAACTGTTTGCCGAATCCAAGGGCTTGTGCCTGCCGCATTATCGTGAAATGCTCGTAACCGCATCCAAACATCTTTCCGGAGATGAATTGGTTCGCTTTACGGACACGCTTACCGATATCGAAGTGGAGAATTTCGAACGCCTGGAAAAGGAAGTCGAATGGTTCACACTGAAATTTGACTATAAAAACGAAGATAAACCCTGGGGAAACAGCCGTGATGCGGTCAAACGCGGCGTAAATAAGCTGCGTGGAAACGTTATCGAATAATCGTATTCGGCTGAATATCATCCGTTTCATCCGACTCTCGGAATCATGAACCGAGAGCCGGTTTTCTGCGTTAAAGCGGTCGAATTCGAAACAGATGTCACACCTGAAGGCAAAACAGCGGACCTGTAACGGAAGAAGAATAAGAATCTATGGAATCGAAAACATCAATCACTCGGAGAAAAAAACTGCTGCAGTTATTTCTGAGCACGCTGTATATCAGTGCATTCACATTCGGCGGAGGATTCGTGATTGTAACATTCATGAAGCGCAAATTCGTGGATGATCTTCATTGGATTGATGAATCCGAAATGCTGGATTTGATTGCCCTGGCGCAGTCTTCGCCCGGAGCAATTGCCGTAAATGCGGCGATTCTCGTCGGATGGCGCGTGTGCGGTTTTGTCGGCATGCTGGTGAGCATCGTGGGAACCATTCTTCCGCCGATGCTGATTCTGGGCGCAATCTCCTTTATCTATAAAGCCTTTGCGACCAATCCCTATGTTGCGCTTGCTTTGAAGGGAATGCAGGCGGGTGTAGCGGCGGTTATACTGGACGTTGTAATCGATTTGGGCGGTCGTGTTCTTCAACAGCGCTCTATATTGCACATTCTTTTGATGATTGCCGCATTTGTTGCCGTGGCCGTTTTTGATGTGAATGCGATTCACGTCATCCTTGCGGCTGTTCTGATCGGCATTCTTCGGTCGATTGTTCTTCGAAGCAAGGAGGTCTGAAAATGATTTATTTACAGCTCTTTGTGAGTTTCCTCCAGGTGGGACTGTTCAGTGTCGGCGGTGGATATGCCGCAATGCCGTTGATTCAAAGTCAGGTTGTGAATCACTATGCGTGGCTTACCATGAATGAATTCACCGACTTGATTACCATTGCCGAGATGACTCCCGGACCGATTGCCGTGAATTCGGCAACTTTCGTGGGCATTCGCATTGCAGGTATCCCCGGAGCTCTGATTGCGACGTTCGGATGCATATTGCCGTCGTGTTTCATCGTTTCCTTTCTGGCGTTTATCTACTATCGCTATAAACAGGTTTCGATTATTCAAAACATATTGGGCAGTTTGCGCCCTGTGATTGTCGCATTGATCGCGGCCGCAGGCCTGTCCATATTAAAAATGGTTGCATTCAATGGCGCCGAAATCGGCTTGAATAGTGTGAATTTGACTGGAATAATCTTGTTTGCCGCGGCATTTATCGCCCTGCGAAAGTTCAAGTGCCATCCTATACCGGTGATGCTCTGCTGCGGTGCGGCTCAACTGCTGTTAAATCTGATAATCGGGTTGTTTTAGAAACACGCTCTGCCGCAGAAATTATTTACAATCGATTCTGAAGGCGTGACAAATGCTTAAATCTGTGATAGAATAAAAGAACAGGTGTATCGGAGGAGGGCGGTATATGGCTTTTAATTCAGACGGCTATTCGGCGACGCTTTTGACAATCGTGCTTTCTCCGAATCGTGAGGAGTATGCTCGACCGCTCAGCAATCAGGAGTATTCAAGGCTGGAAGAGAACGTGCGTGAATCGATGGCCTATCGCTCGATTGGTGATTTGCTCAACGAGGATATCAGCGGCTTGGGGCTTCATCTGAATATTTCGGAGGAAGAGGCGTATCGTATTTACTCGCTTCTCAATCGAGGCGTGCATTTTTCGTATGCAATCGAAACGCTTGCGGCACATCAAACGGAAATCGTGTCCAAATTCGACTCGACATATCCCAGACGGCTGAATACCAGAATGCACAGTGCCGCACCGGTCTTCTTCTATCGGGCGGGCAACCCCGATTTAATCGGCAAACCGGCGCTGGCCATTTTGGGAATATGCGGCGTAAAAACCACGCCGGAGGCCCGTGAAGGGGTGGAAGCGCTCGTTCGACAGGCAACCAAACTGGGCTTTGCAATCATAACCGGCGGCGAAGCGGGCGTTTCAAGCGTGGCCGCAAATGCGGTGCTCGAATGCGGAGGTTCGCTCATCAATGTGCTGGGCGGCGGATTGTATGAACATATGGAAACCGACCCGATTACACAGCTTCTCAAAGAAAAGCGCTGCGTGTTGATTTCGTTGGAGCACCCCGAATCGATGTTTACAATCAGCCATGCGGTTACACGCAATAAGGTGATTTTTTCACTTGCCGATGCCGCAATTGTTCTGAATACCGATAACAAGCGCGGCGAAATCGACGCCATTCAGAATCGTTATTGCGACTGGATTTATGCCTGGACCGGCTCAAATTCAACCGGAACGCTGATTACCCGAGGCGCAACGCCCGTTTCCGATCTTCGTGCGTTGAATCTGGAAGAGTTAATCGGTCACTGGAAAAGCTCCGAATCCGAGCAGCTCAACATGTTCGAGTTTTTATAATGTATTTCAAAAAGCGGCTTTGTATTAAGGAAAGAAGGTATGCATAATTGCGATCTCGTAAAAGTAGTTATGAGATGGATATGACCAGCGGATCACTTCTGCCGAAGATACTTTTGTTTTCTGTTCCGCTGATGCTTTCGAGCATTCTTCAGCTTTTGTTCAATGCGGCGGATTTGGTGGTTGTTGGTCGATTCGCCGCAAACGGAAGTTCTGCGCAGGCGGCGGTCGGTTCTACGGGTGCGCTGATCAACCTGATTGTGAATTTGTTCCTCGGCTTGTCTATCGGAACAAACGTCTCCGTTGCACGTTATTACGGCGCAGGACAACAAAAAGATACCTCCGAATCGGTGAATACTTCGGTTACGGTCAGCCTTATCGGAGGTGTGATTCTGGCGGTATTCGGCTTTTTGATGGCGAAAACATTTCTCACATGGATGGGTTCGCCGGAAGAGGTTCTTCCGCTTGCCACAACTTATGTGAAAATCTATTTTCTCGGAATGCCGTTTAACATTCTCTACAATTTCGGCTCGGCCATTCTTCGAGCGGTAGGAGATACACGTCGCCCGCTGATTTTTCTGGCCATTGCAGGCGTTGTGAACGTGGTTCTGAATGTAATTTTTGTTGCGGGATTCGGCATGGATGTAGACGGCGTTGCATTGGCCACCATCATTTCGCAGGCCATTTCGGCAACACTGGTATTGATTTGCCTGATGCGTGCGCAAACAGCCATTCGTTTCGATATTCACAGAATGCATATTCACGCAGACAAATTGATTGAGCTGCTTCGCATCGGTCTTCCTGCGGGAATTCAAAGCTCGCTGTTTTCGTTGTCCAACGTGCTGATTCAATCCACCATCAACAGCTTCGGAACAATCGAAATTACGGGAAGCTCTGTTTCGTCGAATATAGAGGGCTTCATTTACGTCAGCATGAACTCCATCTATCAGGCGGCCATTTCATTTACCAGTCAGAACGTCGGAGCGCATAAATACCGCCGCATTCGCAAAATCTGCCTGACCACTGTTTTCGTTGTAATCGGCGTCGGCATGCTTACGGGCGGGCTTGCAATGCTTTTCAGACATTCGCTGATTGCCATTTACAACGACGACCCGCAAGTGATGGAACGGGCGATTGCTCGCCTGGAAATCATAGCGTCTACTTATTTCTTCTGCGGAATAATGGATGTTCTTTGCGGCATGATGCGAGGAATGGGCAGCACGATTGTCCCGATGGTCGTTTCATTGCTGGGAGCGTGTGCATTCAGAATCTTCTGGATTTACTGCATTCTTCCGTTTGATAAAACGCCGAGCATGCTTTATATCTCTTATCCGGTATCCTGG
>CAVHAH010000068.1:0-9525 GCA_963633785.1 bacterium | reverse complement strand
AGCCGAAGAAGGGTTTGCCGCGCCTTATGGAGCTGGCGATGACGCAAAAAGCGCCTATGATGGGAGGAATCATCCTTTCGGTGTTGGCAACGGTTGCGTCCTTTGTGCCCTATCTGGCTATTTATTTTATCATTCGGGAGGTTGTGGGCGTTTACCCGAATTTCGATGCATTAGACGTTGAAAAGGTGCTGGGGTATGGCGGCATGGCGCTGGGCGGAGTTCTTTTGAATGTTCTGCTTTATACGGCCTCCGTGGCGCTTTCGCACATTGCGGCATACGGCACTTTGTATCAATGCAAAATCGATTATGTATCGCATATCACCAAACTGCCGCTGGGGTATCATTTGAAGATGGGAAGCGGCAAACTGAGAAAAATTATGGACGATAATATTGAAAGCCTGGAAGGATTCATCGCTCATGATTTGCCGAATATGGTTTCTGCGTTTGTTGCGCCCGTGGTGATGCTGGTGCTGGTATTTGCGGTGGATTGGCGATTTGGCTTGGCGGCGTTTGTCGGAATCATCGTTTCTTTTCTGGTGTACGGAATGACAGCGGGCGGAAACAAAACCAAACAGCTGATGGAAGATTATCAGGCTTCGCTGGAAGACATGAGCAACGCCTCCGTGGAATACATTCGGGGAATCGCCGTGGTTAAGGCATTCAGGCAGACGGCATTCTCCTTCAAACGCCTGAATGATTCCATTAAGAATTACACGAAGACGGTTATTCCCTATTCGCTAAGCCAGGAATTGATGACGGCGGCATTCACGGCGGCGCTCAACGGAATTTATCTGTTTATGATACCGGTGGGAATTTGGATCGGGCGTTGTGCAAGCGATTATCAGGCGTTTGCCGCATCGTTTATTTTCTACCTGATTTTTGTTCCGGTGATTGCTTCGATTCTGATGAAAGTGCTGTATGCTTCCGTGAATGCAATGCAGGTGGGAAACGCCGTGGAACGCATGGATTGCGTTTTGGCGGAAAAGGAAATTTCGGAAAAGACCGATTCCCGAAAGCCGACTGCATACGATGTTGTTTATGATGATGTCACCTTTTCCTATACGGAAGATGATACCAAAGCGGCGCTTCAATCGGTGTCGTTTACCGCCCGACAGGGGAAAGTTACTGCGATTGTCGGCCCGTCGGGCGGCGGCAAAAGCACCATCGCGAGTCTGCTTCCCCGATTCTACGATGTGGAGCAGGGCGCGATTCGCATCGGCGGCATCGATATTCGGGATATGAGCCGAGAAAACCTGATGGACACGGTCAGTTTCGTGTTCCAGGACAACTTCCTGTTTAAACAGAGCATTTCGGAGAATATCCGCATGGGACGCCCGAATGCAACGGAGGAGGAGGTTATCGCCGCTGCGAAGGCCGCTCAGTGTCACGATTTTATTTCCAAACTGCCGCAGGGTTATCAGACCGTGTTCGGCAAAGACGGCGTGAAACTCTCGGGCGGTCAGATTCAGCGCATCGCCATAGCGAGGGCGATCGTGAAAAATGCGCCCATTCTGGTTTTGGACGAAGCCACTTCTTTCAGCGATCCGGAGAACGAACATCTCATTCAGCAGGCACTTTCCGAACTGATGAAGGACAAAACGGTGATTATGATTGCCCATCGCCTTTCCACGGTTCGAAATGCCGATAAAATTCTCGTGGTCGATCATGGCGAAATCGTTCAATCCGGAACGCACGATGCGTTGATTGCGCAGGCGGGTCGCTATCGGGATTTGTGGAACAACTACACTGCGGCGCTGACGTGGAAGTTCGGCGCAGGAGAGGAGGCGTAAGTCATGATGAATTTGAAGGAAATGTTTCAGCTTTCGGATCGCGGCGCAAAGGATTTGAAAAAGGGGATTCTCGCCTGCACGCTTACGAATCTTTCCCTGATGCTCTCTGTGGCGGTCACCGTTCAGATTTTTCTGGAGGTGCTAAAGCCGCTGACCGGGGGAGAAGTTTCATGGAGCAGAATGTGGCTTCTGTTCGGAGCGGGCGTTGCTGCGGTGATTATTCATTTTTTCTGCTGCAAAAACGATTATCGGAATACCTATGTATCCTGTTATACGGCGGCGGAGGATTCGCGCATTCGCATTGCGGAACTCGTTCGCAAATTCCCCATGAGCGTATTCAACAATAAAGACCTGACGGAACTGACCACCAATATGATGGGCGATTGCGCCAGCATCGAGCATTCGATGAGCCATATTGTTCCGCCGTTGATGGCGAATGCCGTTTCCTGCACGCTGATTTGTGTTTGCGTAATGATTTTCGATTGGCGAATGGGATTGTCGATATTCTGCACGCTGCCCCTGTCGTTTCTCATTATCTTCGCCAGCCGAAAGATTCAGGAGCGCGGCAGTGAAAAACAGGTGGAAGCCAAGCTGAAGGCCTCCGAAGCGGAGCAGGAATACCTGGAGGGAATTCGCATTATCAAGTCCTGCCATTTGGACGGCGAGAAATTTTCCGAACTGAACGATGCCTTGAAGGATTTGAAAAAGCAATCCATTCATATGGAACTGGGCACGAGCGTATTCATCTCTATCGCGCAATTCGTTTTGCAGGCGGGCATCGGCATCACCGTTTTTGTGGGGGTTCACCTTTTGACCGGCGGCACGATTACGATTTTACCGCTGCTGCTTTCGCTGGTTATCGTTTGCCGAATGTACGGGCCGATTTTAACGATTCTCACGCTGCTTCCCATGCTGTTTCATACATTGGTATCCACGAAGCGAATGAGAGAGCTGGCGGGAATTCCCATTATGAAAGGCCGCGCGGATATTCCGATTCAAAACAAGAACATTGTTTTTGATCATGTCGGCTTTGCGTATAACAAAGAATCCGTTTTGAACGATGTAAGCGCAATCATTCCCGAGGGAAAAATCACTGCGCTGGTCGGCCCTTCCGGAAGCGGAAAGAGCACCATGTCCAGGCTGATTGCCCGATTCTGGGATGTGAACAGCGGAACGGTTTCGGTGGGCGGCGTAGATGTGAAAACGCTTGACCCCGAATATCTCATGGGGTATATGTCCTTTGTGTTCCAGGATGTAACGCTGTTTAATGATACGGTTTGGAACAATATCAAAATCGGCAATATGAATGCAACGGATGAACAGGTTCTGGCCGCCGCAAAAGCCGCCTGCTGCGATGAATTTATCCGAAAGCTCCCGAACGGATACGATACGCTGTTGGGCGAAAACGGTTCAACGCTTTCCGGCGGCGAACGCCAGCGCATTTCCATTGCCCGAGCCCTTTTGAAAGACGCTCCGATTATTCTGCTGGACGAGGCGACCGCTTCCCTTGATCCCGAAAACGAAGTGCTGATTCAGAGTGCGATTTCCCGCCTGATTAAGGGAAAAACCGTTCTGGTTATCGCACATCGGCTTCGCACGATTGCGGGCGCAGATCAGATTCTCGTTTTGAACAACGGCCGCATCGAGGAAAAGGGAACGCACGAGCAGCTGATGGCGCACGACGGTTTGTATCATCGCCTGTATCAAATTCAGGCGAAGAGCAGTGAATGGGCGGTCTGAAAAATCTGTTGTCGGATGGAGTATTTTTTACCTGACGGAGTGGAAAATGCGGGTGAAATATGGTATACTGAGCATGGTTAGAAACATCTAACTCATATTTTGCAATGAGGAGGTGACTCTTTGGAACCTACGGCGATTTTACCCGCATACATGAGCGAATTGAAAACGCAGCAGAATATTCGGGTGCTGGCGCATAGCGATGAGCGCATTGTTTATCAGATTGATTGCGTGGACGGAACGGGAACGGTTGAGGTGCTCACGCTTTTTCCCGGCGTGGTTTTGCAATTCCACAGCTTTCATTGCAGGTCGTTTCACCTGTCGGAAAGCAAGGAAGTGGGCAACAGCCTGAAAATCAACTACTGCACGGAGGGACGCATGGAAGTGCGAATGTCCGATAATCAGTTTTTGTTTATGGAACCGGGCAATTTGAGCATTGACATGCGAAAAGCGCAAGACAGCTTTCAATTTCCCTGCGGGCATTACCACGGCGTGGAACTGCTTCTGCATTCGTCTACAATCAATCGGGATGCACCCGAAATGTTGAAAACCGTTGAAGCGGACGGGAAACAGGTTCAACAGCGATTTTGCAGGGATGCGCAGAGCTATGTCATTCGGGTGGATGATCGGCTGCGCAAGCTGTTTGAAGATATGGGAAACGCTCCGCCCGAATGCCGTGTGCAGTATTTGCAGATGAAAGTGGCGGAACTGCTGCTTCTGCTTTGCAAATCGGATATGCCCGAAAAAAGCGACGAAAGCTCTTTCATGACCATGGGGCAGGTGCAGATAGCCAAACAGGTTATGGAAATCATCGGCGCCGATTTAAGCAGGCGTTATTCGATTGAAAGCCTGGCCGCTCCGTTCGGAATCAGCCCGTCTTCTCTGAAAAACTATTTTCAGGGCGTGTACGGAAAAAGCATTTCCACATGGCTGCGTGAGGCGAGAATGTCTGCGGCATCTGCCGCATTGCGGGAAGGAAATCAATCCGTGGCGGAAATTGCCGCCGGCGTCGGATATGAAAACGCCAGCAAATTCTCCGCCGCATTCAAAAGCTTTCTCGGAGAAACCCCGCTGGAATACCGACGGCAGAGTCGGTGCGGAATCTAATTTATATGGAGGAACAAAACAATGAATGAGAAAACGAATGTGAAAAAATCCAAGCGCCTGGTATCGGCAGGTGTATTCATCGCCCTTTACTTTGTTGTATTCCTGATTATCGGAATGTGCTGTATGCCCGTGCCGCCCCTTTATCTTTGCATGTCCGCTTTGATTGCGCTGGTTGCGGCGCCGGTTTACATGATGCTGCTGGCAAAGGCGCCCATGCACGGCCCTGTTTTTATTGCGGCGATGCTGCCCTGTCTTTTCCTTCTGCTGCAAGGCAATATTTGGGTTGTGGCTGTAACGGGTCTCGTTGCGGGCGTTCTTGCGGAAATCATTGCGGGCATCGGAAAGTTCCGCAACAAGAAATTGAATATCCTGAGCTATGTGTTCTTCTCTCAGAATCTGCTGGGCGGCTTCCTTCCCATTTGGATTATGCGCGATTACTATTTCTCCGATACTTTGGAACGCGGCATGAGCGCTGATTTCTGCAATACGCTGGAAGCGATGACGCCCAACTGGGTGCTGTTTGCGATGATTGCCGGAACCGTTGTATTCGCCGTAATTGGCTGTGTGCTCGGCAAGAAAATGTTTAAGAAACACTTTGAGAAGGCCGGAATGCTGTGATGGAAAAGCGGGAAGTGAAATTTGATCTGCGGACAAAGCTGATGCTCATATTGGTTGTGAATCTCATTTTACTTCTCAGCCATTCCCTGATTTTCGAGCTGGTTTTGGTGTTCGGCTGTCTGCTCCTGATTTCCGTGGATGGACAGCCGAAAAGCGCCTTGCGGTTTTTGATTGTGTTTGCCGTTATGCTGGGCATTGATCGGCTTGCAACGCCCCATATGAGCGGATTCGCTTTCACGCTGGTATCTTTCGTAACGGTATCCCTGCGAAAGTTCTTGCCCTGCTTCATTCTGGGAAAATGGATATTGACGAAAACGGAAGTCAGCGAATTTGTTGCGGTCATGTGGAAGATGCACCTTCCGCAGACCGCAATCATTCCGTTGTCGGTCGTGTTTCGCTATTTTCCCACCATCAAAGAGGAATGGTCTTCCATTCGGGCGGCGATGAAAATGCGGGGAATTCATGTTTCGTTGGAACATATTATGGTTCCGCTGCTGATGTCGGCGGTGAATGTCAGCGAAGAATTATCGGCGGCCGCCCTGTGTCGGGGATTGGATAGCCCGAAAACGCATACTTGCCTTGTGCAGGTCGGGTTTCATCGCTGCGATGTTCTCGTGTGGTGCATTACCGGTATTCTGGCGATTGGCGCAATTATCCTGAAAGGAGCGGGGATTCTGTGATTTCATTTCGAAATGTTACCTATTCCTATCAGGAGAGCGGAGAACCGAAAAGCCTTGATTGCGTGAATCTGGACGTGAAAGACGGCGAGTGCATTTTGCTCTGCGGAAAAAGCGGATGCGGAAAAACAACGATGACCCGTTTGCTCAATGGCATGATTCCGAATTTCTATGACGGAAAACTGCAGGGAACCGTTTTGCTGAATGGGAAGAACCTTCTTGAACAGCCCATGTATAAAATCGCCGAACAGGTGGGAAGCGTCTTTCAGAACCCCCGAACGCAGTTTTACACCGTAAACACCACTTCCGAAATCGCTTTCGGGTGTGAAAATCTCGGAATGCCGCCAAAGGAAATCGCCGAACGGGTGAAACAGACTGCCGAGGAATTGAATATCGAATATCTGCTGAATCGCAATATCTTCAACCTGTCCGGCGGAGAAAAGCAGATTATCGCCTTTGCGGGCGTTTATGCGATGTCTCCGCAGGTTTATGTTCTGGATGAACCGTCTTCCAATTTGGATATTCGGGCGATTGAAAAGGTAAGAAAAATTCTGAGCCTGCTTAAAAGGCAGGGCAAAACGATTATCATCGCCGAACATCGCACGTATTATCTGAAGGATCTTGTGGATCGGGCCATCTGCATGGACGGCGGCAAAATCGTCGGGGAATATACAATGGAAGAATTGTCCCGACTGAATTTCGAAGAACAAATGCGAAGCGGGATTCGAACGGTGAATTTGCTTTCCTATCCGATTGCACCGCACGTTCCTGCCCGATCCGAGCACACAATGGAGCTTGAAGAGGTTCATTGTTTTTACGGGAAAACGGAGGCACTGTCCGTTTCGAAGTTGTCCATTCCATCGGGCAGGATTACCGCAATTATCGGAACCAACGGGGCGGGGAAATCCACGCTTGTTTCCTGTTTGTGCGGACTATTGAAAAAGACGAAGGGAACATTTCTTCTGGACGGGAAGAAACAAAGCGCGAGGGAGCGGGTGAAACAAAGCTATCTTGTTATGCAGGAAGTGAATCACCAGCTTTTTTCGGACAGCGTTGAAGAGGAAATTGTGCTCGGAAGCTGCGAATCATCGAAAGACGGACTGCAAAAAATTATGGAATCTCTGGACATTTCGAGCCTTTCGCAACGTCATCCCATGACATTGTCCGGCGGTCAGAAACAGAGGGTAATTATTGCGTCCGCCATGTTTTGCGGCAAGAAAATTCTGTATTTTGACGAACCCACATCCGGCCTTGATTTCAGCCATATGCGCAAGACCTGCGAGCTTCTCAATCGGCTTCGGGCGGAAGATGTTTTTCTTTTCATCATCACGCATGATTATGAATTGATAGCATCCGTCTGCGACAGCGTGATTCACGTGGAAAACGGACGAATACGGGATCAATATTCTCTGGACTCGGACGGAATCGAAAAATTACGAAAATTTTTCTCGGATGCTTCTTAATTGCATTCGCCCACATTTCGACAAATATTTGTCATGAAAAAGTTCCTTGCGGCAGGTTTTATGCTCTGCCGTGAGGAACTTTTTTCCTTTCCTTTTGTTAACGAAAATGATATAATGAGAACAGCGAAAAGCGGATTGCCTTTAACCGCATCCGACGAAGGAGAGAAGAACATGAACAGATTTTCTTATTGCGAAGGCGGATTACATCTGGTTTTTGAAATCTCCGAGGAAAAACAGGTGCGGCTTCTTCATTTTTCGGCGTTGCCGCTGAAAGAAGAGGACTTGCCGGAGGAGAAGAAGCGCAGTGCATATCGCCTGTACGAATTGCAGGTCAGCGGTTATCCCTATGAAGAAAACCACGGATTGCGACATGTGTTCACACTTCCGGGCATGAATATGCGCTATGTCGGGCACAAAACAGTCGAAGATGCGCAGGGACGGCGCCTTGAAATCGACACGCACGATGAAGAAAGCGGTCTGAGCGTGCGCACGTGTTTTGCATTCTATCCGAATTTGCCCGTTGCACGGTGCTGGAATGTGATTACAAATGACGGAACCGAAGCGCAGGGAATAGAGCACCTCAGCAGCTTCACTTTGTCGGGCATCGGCAAGGAAGGGCTGCAGCCGATCGGCAAAAAAATGCGCCTGTACATTCCGCACAGCGGCTGGCAGTCCGAATCGCAATGGGAAAGCGATACGCTGGAACATTTGGGCTTTTCATCGATGTCGTGCGGAGAAGACAGTGCGAAGCGCATCCATTTCACCAATGTGGGAACGTGGTCCTGCTGTGAATATGTTCCGATGGCGTTTTTGGAAGATACGGAAAAGGGAACGGCTCTCTTCTGGCAAATCGAAACGCCCGGCGGCTGGCACTGGGAAATCAGCGATTGCGACGGGCGGGCCTACCTGAACATCAGCGGACCGAACGAACTGGAACATCATTGGTGGAAACAGATTCAGCCCGGCGAGAGTTTCACCACGATTCCCGTTTGCGTGGGCAGCGTCATCGGGAATCATCAATCGGCCGCCCGTGCGCTGACCGGATACAGAAGGGCGTTGCGCGGGGAACGGCGTTGTGCAATGCCGCTTCCGGTAATCTTCAACGATTATATGAATTGCCTTTGGGCTTCGCCGACCACCGAAAAGGAATTGCCGATGATTCGCGCCGCCGCTCAAATCGGTTGTGAATACTATGTGGTTGATGCCGGATGGTATACCGACGGGGACTGGTGGTATGAGGTCGGAGACTGGCATCAGTCGCTGAAACGCTTCCCCAACGGCATTCGCGAAGTAATGGATGCGATTCGCAATGCGGGGATGATTCCCGGAATTTGGCTTGAAATCGAAACGATGGGCATTCAATCGCCGAAATTGAAGGATTGTGACGACAGCTGGTTCTTTATGCGGCATGGAAAGAGAGTTGTGGTTCACGGGCGGTATCAGCTGGATTTCACCAACCCGAAGGTGCGGGCGTTTGCCACCGAGACCATTCGCCGCGTGGTGGAAGAATACGGCGTGGGTTATATCAAGATGGATTACAACATCAATCCGGGCATCGGAACCGAGCAAAATGCAGACAGCTGCGGCGACGGTTTGCTGAAGCATCAGCGGGCTTATCTCGAATGGCTTGAAGAGACGCTCGATCACTATCCGCAGATTGTGTTGGAAAATTGCGCAAGCGGTGCCATGCGCAGCGATTATGCCATGCTGCGAATCAGCGCGATTCAATCCACCAGCGACCAACCCGAAACGCATAAATATGTTTCCGTTGCGGTGAATGCGCCTGCGGCGGTGTTGCCGGAGCAATCGGGCATATGGTGCTTCCCGGTGCGCACAAGCACGCGAGAAGAGATTATCATGAACGTTGTCAATTCCGCATTGCTTCGAATGCAAATCAGCGGAACGATGGGCGAACTCAGCGAATCCGCCTATGCGTTGATTGCGGAAGGCATTCGGTATCATAAATCCATCCGTGAAGATATTCGCAATGCGATGCCCTTCTGGCCGCTCGATTTCGCCCGAAACGGTGACGGCTGGTCGGCGTTGGGCATGGAATGCGGAAAGACGATTTATCTGGCTGTGTGGCGCATGCAGAGCGGAAAAGAAGTTTGCACGATGAATATCGAACAAATT
>CAVHAH010000067.1:0-9625 GCA_963633785.1 bacterium | reverse complement strand
ACGGAACGCCGCTGGGGGTGGTCGGCGCAGGCGAAGTGTCCATCGATGCGGCGGAGATTGCCGAAAGCGAATGGTTTCGCAAAGCGCTTGACTGGGGCGGCACCTCTACCTATTTTTCAAAGCCGTTTGTTCAGCATATCTTTTCCGAACAGCGCACGTTTGTGATTCGCCTGGCCCGCTGCGCATTTTATCAGAAAGAAGGAAGAACCGAGCGGGGCGTTGTTCTTATGGACGTTTCCTATGCCGGTTTCAGCCGACTGACAGACGGTGCGGCTTTGGGAAAAAGCGGCTATGTTTATCTGCTGGATCGCCGGGGCGAAATCATCGCTCATCCGAAACTCCAGTTGATTTACAACGGTCTGTATGAAGAAAACACCGAGGAAATCAACCGCATATTGATCGGACAGGGGCGTGATTATGCGAACGGGCGGGAACGGATATTGATTGCCGCAACGATGAATCAAACCCGATGGCGGCTGGTGGGCGTGGCGTATCCCGATGAACTGCTGGCGCTTCAGAACGCCTTTGTGCGGATATTGACCGTTGTGCTGATTTGCGCTTTGCTGCTCTCGCTCGCCGTGGCGACCGTGATGGCGTATCGGCTCATGCGCCCCATTCGCCATGTTGCAGATGCCATCGGGCGTGTGGAATCGGGGAATCTGTCCGAAGGCATTCCCGAAACGGGTTTTCGGGAGGTTCGAGCCATTTCGGGGGCTTTCAACCGAATGCTTCGGCGCATTCACGCCCTGATGGAACAGATTGTGCGGGAACAGGAAGCCAAACGCCTGCACGAGCTCAATGCTCTTCAGGCACAAATCAATCCGCACTTCCTTTATAATACGCTGGATTCCATCATCTGGATGGAAGAGCGGGGGCGCGGTCGGGAGGCCATTTTAATGGTTTCCTCGCTGGCAAAACTGTTTCGCCTTTCCATCAGCCGTGGGCGCAGCGAAATCACCGTTCGCGAGGAATTGGAGCAGGTGCGCAACTACCTGATTATTCAGAAAATGCGATTCAAAAACAAGTTTGAATACACCATTACATGGGATGAAGCGGCGCTGGAGGAAACCACCGTTAAGCTGATTGTTCAGCCGATAACGGAAAACGCCATCAACCACGCCATCGATGAAGCTCGGGACGAGGCTCTGCACATCGCCATTCATGCAGGCGTCACAAAAAGCGAAGTGGTATTCACCATTGAAGACGACGGCGTGGGCATGCCGCCCGAAGTGGTCAGCGGGCTGTTGATTGAAAAATCGGGCAAGAGCGGCATCGGCGTGAAGAACGTCCACGAGCGGATTCAACTGACCTACGGCGAGAACTACGGGCTCGAGGTGCGCAGTGTGGAAGATGTCGGCACCTGCGTGATTATCCGCATTCCCCGCAAAAAGGGGGATGCGCCATGAAAAGGGTCATCATCGTTTCGCTGTTCCTGATTTCGGCGGCAATTTGCGTGATGCTGCTCGGTCTGCGTGGGCGGGATGAACCCGCTGCCGTTCAGCGTTCCGTGCTTTTGCTGACGCAGGAAGACACGGGGTCCTATTTCATGCAGCTGCATCAGGGCATTCAAAAGGCACTGGAGGAACGGAACTGCACGCTGACCATGCAGATTGTCGATTCCGCTTCGATAACCGCCTTCTCGGAAGGCGGAATCGAATACAGCGGCGTATTGATTTACATTAAAAACGAGGCTCTGCGGCGTGAAGTGCTGAAAAGCATAAGCAATCGGGGAATGCGCGCCGCAATCATCGATGCGCATGAGGAAGGTTTCCCCTCGGCAGAACAGGATGTGCAGGCGCTTTTGCAATCGGCAAGCGAGGTCGCCGCCCGAGCCGAACGGGTAATCTGTTCAGGCGGCGATGAATCCCTGCGCAGGGTCGCCAAATCCGTCTTTCGCAGTCGATGGTCGGAGGCGGAAACGATTGACCCGAATGCCGAATTCTGTTCGGTGATTGCGCTGGACGGCGAAACGGCCGCCCGTCTCGTTCGCGAAAAGGAAAGCGGCTTGTGGGCGCATCCGCTGATTCTGGTGAACTCGGGAGAAAATACCGCCGCATGGCTTGAATCCGGTCAGGTGCAGGCGGCGATTCTTCCCTCACCGTATGCAACCGGATATATTGCGGCCGGCGAAGCCCTGTGGAACGAAAACAAACAGAGATACCGCGCGCCCGCATTCATCGTGACGCCCGAAAACATGTATGATGCGCAGAATGTCAAGCTGGTATTTCCTCTATTATATTAACAGGAGGGCTTCAGATGAAAAGGATATTCCTGCTTTGCGCAATGTCGGTGCTGATTCTGTCGGGCGCATTTGCGCTTGCCGATGAACTGCCCACGTTCGGCTTATGCATATACGACGGAACGGACACATTCATCGCCTCTCTGCGCCTGCATTTGGAAACCTATGCGCAGGGAAAGGCTGAATTGATTCTCTATGACAGCCGAAATGATCAGAATCTGCAAAACGATCAGGTGGAAAGTTTGCTGAATGCCGATGTGGATGTGCTGATTATCAACCCCGTCGATCGCCTGTCTGCGGGGTATCTGATTGAAAAGGCACAGCAGCGGCAAACGCCCGTTCTGTTTATCAACCGCGAACCGCTTCCCGAAGATTTGCTTTTGTATGAATACGCCTTTTATGTGGGGGCGGACGGTGCGCAAAGCGGTCGCTTGAGCGGAGAAATTCTCGCAGAGTATTTTCTGGAACATCCCGAAGCGGACAAAAACGGCGACAAAACGGTGCAATACGTGCTCATCAAGGGCGAACCCGGTCATCAGGATGCCGAGCTGCGCACGCAAAACGCCCTGATTCCGCTTCAGGAGGCGGGCTTTCTCGTGGAAAAGCTCCAGGAGGACACGGGCATGTGGCGGCGACAGCTGGGACAGGAAAAAATGGCGGGGTTTCTTCAAACATGGGGCGATCGAATTGAATGCGTTATTTGCAACAACGATGAAATGGCGCTCGGGGCCATCAACGCATTGAAAGCGGCGGGCTATTTTTCAAACGGACGATTCATGCCCGTGGTGGGTGTGGATGCCATCAGTCAGGCACTCGAAGCGCTGGAGCAGGGGTCTCTGCTGGGAACGGTATTCAACAACGGCGAACAGCAGGCCATCGCCGCCGTTGAGCTGGCGATTCTTCTGGCAAACGGCGAAGAGATTTGCGCCGAAAACTACGCCTTTCCGCTCATCGATGAACGCTTTGTTCGCATTCCCTATCAGCGCATGACCCGTGAGGAATTGCGCTGACAATAAAAGCGGCGCAATCACGCGCCGCTTTTGGCGTATTCCCTTACCGATTGTCTTTCTCAAGCACTTCGTTGATAAGCGATTGAAGCGTATTCATTTGATTCTCGTTGTTGATGCCGCCCAGAATCGGTTCGCCCACGATGTTTCCGCCGCGGTCTACCACCATTGTGGTCGGGAATGCGGTGATGCTGTAAGTCAGCTGTCCCGCATCGCTGTCTGCCGAGAAGTAGATGTTTCGGTATTCCGCGCCCTTCTTTTCCAGAATCGCTTTGGCTTGCGAAATCATGCTTTCGTTGCCGCCGATAGTGTCTGCGTTGATTCCGATTACCTCGCCGCCGTTTTGTCGAAGTTTTTCATTCAGCGCATTCAGCTCGTCCAGTTCATCGATACACGGCGAACAGGTTGAAAACCAGAAGTTGATTACGGTAACGGCATTCTCCCCGAACAGCTCATCGGTCACGGAATTTCCGTTCAAGTCCATGCCTTCAAAGGCGGGAAATTTCTCGGACATATCCTCCCCTGCGTTCTGATTCGTTGAAGCAATCACCTCCGACAGCTCGCTTATCTGCGAATCCAGATTGCGAATGGTTTCGATGTCCAGTTGAAGCAGTTCGTATTCTTCGTTGGTGAAATTATCCTTCGAGGCCTCCAGTTGCTCCGTCAGGTAATCGGCGTAACTCATTCCCATATCGGGTTGCTTGTTCATCATACCGAAAAAGCGGTTCCACAAGTCTGCGTTTTTCTCAAACACGGCATTGAGCCTGTTCTCCAGCAGTTCCAGCCGCTTCTCCGGATCCGTTTCCGAACAGGGGCACGGGGAAGCGCAGATACAGCCTTCGCCGCCGCTCACACACGGGCATTCACTTCCGTTCATCAGGCAGGGGCAGGTTTCCTCCATCGTCTGTTGATTGGACAGGTTCGTGCAGCATTCGTCTATACAGCAGGCGAAAGCGACATTCACCGAAATCAACATACTCAGCACCACCAGCAGTGCAATTCGAATTCTTTTCATTGAAAATCTCCTCCTTTTCTTTTTCCTATCGTTTGTGCTCCTCTTCCTAAACCGCATCGAAAGCCGACTGCGCCTGTGGGGCAGACTTTCACGCACATGCCGCAGCGGATGCATTCCGAATGATCGGGCATTTTCGTTACATTCACATCCATCTTGCAAGCGCTCTCGCAGCGGCCGCAGTGAATGCATTTGCGCTTGTCTACCTGCATACCCGTTATCGATATCCGATTGAACAGCGCATAGAACGCGCCCAGCGGGCAAAGCCATTTGCAGAACGGTCGATAAAACAGCAAGCTCAGAACAATCACCGCAACCAGCACCGCACTCTTCCATGCAAACAAACCGCCGAGTGCGCTTCGGATACTGCCATTGGTCAGGGACAGCGGAATCGCTCCCTCCAGCACACCCTGCGGGCACAGATACTTGCAGAAAAAGGGATTGCCAAGCCCCAATTCATCGGTGAAAATCAGCGGCAGGGTCACCGTCAGCAGCAGAATCAGGTATTTGAGATACCGAAGCGGTTTGAGTTTCTTCGTAGACAGTTTTCTTTTCGGCAGGGGAATTCTGTGAATCAACTCCTGAAACCAGCCGAATGGGCAAAGAAAACCGCACACGAACCTTCCGAACAGCACTCCCAGCAGAATCAATGTGCCCGTAACGTAGTAGGAAAACCTGAATTTCGACGATCCGATTACCGATTGTATCGCCCCGATGGGACACGCGCCCGTTGCGGCGGGACAAGAATAGCAGTTCAGCCCCGGAACGCAAATGCGCTTTCCGTTGCCCCGATAGATTTGTCCATTCCGGAAATTCGGCAGATGCGGATTGGTCAGAAATACGGCGCAGGCTTGCAGCAGGCCCCGAAATCGTGCAAGAAATGCGGAAACGGGCGGTGTGTTTTTCTTCTTATCCAATGCCCACACACTCCAGACAGATTCGAATGGCCTTGGACAAAACGCTATCGGCTTCTCCCCGCCAGGCGCCGTAAAGAAGCATCGCCGCTCCCGACAGAAGAATGCTTATTCGGATGATGCGCCTGCTTTTAACGGATGAAATGAGATTCATCGAAATCCCTCCTTTTCTTGCAGAATCATCATACGCTATCGGGATTAAAATCTCCGTTAAGGTAACGAACTTTATGCGCATTTTATGCCGATATGGTATACTGAATGCGATTGTATGAATGCAAAGGAGTGTCTGCATGCGAATTTTGATTGTGGAAGACGAGCGCACGCTGTGCGACATGCTCGCCAAAAGCCTCAAGCGCAACGGTTATGAAGCAGACGTCTGCTACGACGGCGATTCCGCACTGGATTGGATGCTGGCGGAAAAATACGATCTGATTCTCCTGGATTTGAATCTGCCCGGTCGAGACGGCATGGATCTGCTCAGGGCGCTTCGGGAACGGGATCGGGAAACACGAGTGCTGATTCTCTCCGCCCGAAGCCGAATCAGCGATAAGGTGGAAGGTCTGGATTGCGGTGCCAACGATTATCTGGTGAAGCCCTTTCATTTGGAAGAGCTGGAAGCACGTGTGCGCAGTCTGACCCGACGCAGTTTCGTGCAGCATGATGCCGTGCTGCGCTGTAAAGAGGTGTCCTTCGACACGGTGAAGCGTGAAGCACGGGCAAAGGATTCGCTCGTGCCGTTGACCCGCAAGGAAAGCGGCATTCTCGAATACCTTCTGCTCAATCAGGGACGGCCCGTGAGTCAGGAAGAACTGATGGAACACGTTTGGGACGGCAGTGTGGACTGCTTCAGCAACTCCATTCGGGTGCATATTTCATCGCTTCGCAGAAAATTGAAATCCGTTCTCGGCTATGATCCGATATTCAACCGAATCGGCGAGGGTTATCTGATGGGAGGTCGTGAATCGTGAAGCGTTTGTCTTTGCAATGGCGGATAACGCTGATGACGTTTTTATTGCTGGCGGCGGCGTGTCTGATTATGAAAACGCTTCTGTGTTCCTCCGGTCACGCCTACATGGATTCCATCGGCAATTACGCAATGCATTATGTGCAGGAGGATTCGTCTGCCATTCGCATCGACATATCACCCGAACAGCTCAAGGACCTATCCGAGCAATTCACGGGTGAATTCGTGATTGAATTGGTGGAAGCGAAGCACGATTTTTGCATGAGCGGTAGATACATTGCGCTGGCGGTCACGATGTTGGGCGGTGCGGTGGCGTATTTCATCAGCGGAAGGGCGCTTCGGCCGCTGAAGCGATTCACCGAAAAGGCGGAGCGCATAGAAATGCAAAGCCTGTCGGAAATCACCCTCAGTGAGAATGAAGCGGTGGAATTCAGCCGATTGAGCCGTGCGGTCAATCAGATGCTCGCCCGATTGAATCAGGCGTTCGATGATCAGCGGCAATTCGTTGGCAACGCCGCCCATGAGCTTCGCACGCCGCTGGCGCTGATGCAGGCTCGGCTGGATTTGTATATGTCTGCAAATCACAACGATTCCGGTTCGGACACTGCGCAGACCATCGCCATGCTTCGGGAACAGACCGAGCGGCTGTCCAAAATGGTGCGAACACTGTTGGACATGAGCGACCTGAAAAGCGTTCCCCGAACCGACAGAATTCAGCTTGCGCCGATGATTGAAGAAGTGCTGACAGATCTTGCGCCTGCGGCCGAGAAGAGCGGCGTGGTGCTTTCTCAGGAGGGCGAGGATTCGGAAATCATCGGAAGCGATGTATTGATTTATCGGGCGGTTTTCAATCTGGTGGAAAACGGCGTGAAATACAACCGATTCGGCGGCAGTGTGTGCGTTTCCGTTTCCCGCAGCGGCGACGAGGTGCGAATCCGGGTAAAGGACACGGGCTTCGGCATTCCGCAGGAATGTCGGGAAAGCGTGTTTCAGCCGTTCTTCCGTGTGGATAAATCCCGCAGTCGGGAAAACGGCGGCGTGGGACTCGGATTGGCACTGGTTTGGGAGATTGCCCGTCTGCACGGCGGTTCGGTTCGGGTTCGGGAAAGCAGTGAAAGCGGCACTGTGATTGAACTGGCGTTGCCCGTTTCGGCAAATCATCCGTGAATGGCATATTTCGATTGACTTTTGGCAAAGGAGATTGTAAAATATTATTCGGACATTATAATAACCGAGGTGTTCTTTCATGAAGGAATATTATCCGATGACGATTGCCGGCTGCGCGCGCAAACTGCCGCTTTGTCCGATCAGCGATAGTTTGAATATCGGCGCATTCGTTATTTTCGGCGATATGGAATTGACAACGGCGTGTGCGAAGGCGCTGATTGAGCGCTGCCCGCAGCACGATGTTCTGATTACCGCCGAATCCAAGGGCATTCCGCTGATTTGCGAAATGTCGAGAATGCTGGGCAACGAACGCTATGTGCTTGCCCGCAAGGCGCCGAAATTGTATATGCGCAATCTCTTCAGTGCGGAAGTGCGCTCCATCACCACCGATCACAATCAAACGCTGTATCTTGACGGTGCGGATGCGGAATATATGCGCGGAAAGCGCGTTGTATTGGTTGACGATGTGATTTCCACGGGCGAATCCATGCACGCTTTGGAAGAACTGGTAACGAAGGCCGGCGGAAACATCGTCGGGCGCATGTCCATTCTCGCAGAGGGCGATGCCACGAAGCGTGAAGATTTGATTTATCTGGAGAAGCTTCCGCTGTTCGATAAGGAAGGCAATCCGATTGACTGAACACAAAGCGAAAAGAAACCGTCGGGCAATTTGCTCGGCGGCTTTTTTGTGGGCAAAACAACACCCGCCGACTTGGTGGGGGTCGGCGGGTGGCAAACAGTATGCGCTTGTCCCCGAAGGTGGTGGGTGGGTGGTGGTTGCAGCGTTCAAAGTTTGGAAGTTAAGGAAGTTTAGAGCATAGCAAGGAAGAAGGAGGTGGTTTGGGAACGCGCAGCACAACTGGTCTTGCCTTAGGTTTTTGAAAGAAGCGAGAAGACAATCAGAATCAGTGCGGTCAATCCCAGAAGCTCCAGCTTATGAATAATTCTGCGCTTCATATTGACCGTGAGCAATTGTTACATCGCCTTTCCGAGGTTTTCGCAAGCCGCAAGCGCTTCGTCATCGGGCTCTTCATTGCAGATGACGCTGTCGCAAATCAGCTCGGCACCGGCAGAACGGCAATCGTCCTCCCAGTTGCGCATCCATTCGCCGTCGCCCCAGCCATAGGAGCCGAACAGCGCAACACGCTTGCCCTTGAGCAGCGGCTTCATATCGTCGAACACGGGCTGGACGATATCCTCTTCCAGTACCTCTGCGCCCATTGCGGGGCAGCCCAGTGCAACGACATCGTATTCTGCGACATTCGCAGCCGTGAAATCATCGAAAGTGAACAGTTCCGCACCGGACACTTCGGCGATCTTCTCCGCCATCGTCTGAGTGTTGCCCGTGCCGCTAAAGTAGATAACTGCTTTCTTCATAGGAATAGCCTCCGATTCAATGTAATTGCTTTCGCTTGTATGGGAAACAGTCCAATGGACTGTGAGCCAACCTCTTTACGCCGCAACTGTCAGCCGGGCCACTCCGATGCCTCGTGCAAAACAGCGCAGGTAAACTTCTTTGCATTTGCGATACAGCGCAAATGTCTTTTTCGCATTCTCCTCGTCTGTGTACGCCTTCCAGCAGCCCGTTAAAAGTGAATGCTCACCTTTGTTGGTGATGAAGGCCACCACATCGCTCAGCGGATAATCCAGGAAGATTCCGATTTCATGCGGAAAGCTGTCGGAATGAATCCGGGTTTTCAAATGCGCTATGCACATCTGCGCATCAAACGATGTATAATCACAGGTTTGAAGAAACGCCTGAATCTCTCTCTGCGAGAGCCTTGCGGCCAATGCCGCCGGACGATACACATACAAGAGTGTTCCGTGATTGCAGCTTCGAAGCGCAACCACCTCAACGCCCTTGCCGTTCATTGCGGCATTCGCGGAAACGATGTCCTCCGGCGTACACGCCATGTGGCAGAAAAGGCTTCCGCATTTGTGGCCTGCGAGCGTCGCGGCACAATGACGAATCAATGCTTCTTCGAATGAGTGCGACATCGCAAAGCCTCCTCGCAGGTTAGATGTCTCGAACCACACGCCTGAAAAAACAGCCTTTCGGCTCGGCGTTAAAGGTCTTTAACTGGCACTAATAATATCAGACAAACCGCTCTTTGTCAACCCTTTTGAATGTTAAGATTTCAGATTCGGGCTTTGTTAGACAGTTTTAACAGTATACATACCCCTCCCCGTATTGACAGAAACAGTTAGAGATGGTAAACTAACCAACGGTTCAAACAGTTAGCCATGGCTAACTACTATTCATTCAGGGAGGATTTCAGTATGCCGCTGGCGATGGCACAGGTGGGAGACGTGAACATTATC
>CAVHAH010000066.1:1561-9702 GCA_963633785.1 bacterium | reverse complement strand
ATAGCGTATACCGCCTTGTCCGAATACGTGTTTGAGAATGTTAAAAACGGTTAAGTATTCATTCAAAAGAAACGCCTCCCGTTTTCGAGAGGCGTTTCTTTTATGCGATAACCGTTTTTTTATGTTTCTTCAGGTACAGGTAATATCCCACATTCAGGATGATGCCGACAGTGGTGGCGATGGGGGCGGCGAGGCCGATTCCCGTGAGGTTGGCGTTGGGCCGAATGCTCATGATATACGCCAGCGGCAGGCGCACCAGAAGCGTTTGCACCAGTCCCTGAATCATCACCCACACCGTGCGGTTGCTTCCGTTGAAATAGCCGATCATGCTGAACAGCACGGCGGTAACGATGGTCTCCGGTGCGAATCCCTTCAGATAATCAAAGCCGTGTGCGATAACCGCCGCATCGGTGGTGAACAGCGCCGTCAGCGCATCGCCCTTGAGCAGTACCAGTGCGAACACGATGCAGCCGATGACCGTTCCGATGCCGATACCCGTAAGCATGGATTTTACGGCGCGTTTTTCATTGCCCGCGCCGATATTCTGCGATACAAACGACGCCATGGACTGCATCAGCGCACTGGGCACGAGCATGGCGAAATTGACAATCTTGCACGCAACGCCGTAGCCCGAAGACGCTTCCAAGCCCAGTCGATTCACGAATGCGCAGAGCGCCAGGAACGAAATCTGCGTCAAACACTCCTGCAAGGCGAGCGGCAGACCGATTTTCAGCGACAATTTGCACTGGCGATTGATTCTGAAATCGTGTTTGCCGATTTTGAACGGCAGTCCCCGTTTCACCAGCAGCAGTATCGCAAACAACACGCTGAGCGCCTGGGCGAAAACCGTTGCGAGCGCCGCACCTGCGGTATCCATGTGCAGCACCGCCACCAGCAGCAAATCGCCCACGATATTCACCACGCACGCAACCGCAACAAACAGCAGCGGCGATTTGCTGTCGCCCAATCCGCGAAAGATTGCCGAGAGCAGGTTATATGCCACGATGAAGAAAATGCCGCTTCCGCAAATGCGCACGTATTGCGCCGTTTGATCGACGGCTTCTTCGGGCGCCTGCATCAGAATGGCGATGGGGCGCGCAAACACAATCATCACCACAAAGAGCACTGCGGTAATCATGGCGAACACGATGGCCGAGCCGCCGATTACGCCGCCGATTTGTTCGGGACGCTTTTCGCCCAGATACCGTGCAATCAGAACCGTGATTCCCATGGCGAGCTGTGTAATCACGAAGGTCACGAGATTCAGCACCTGACTGCCCGTAGACACGCCCGAAAGCCCCGCCGTTGTGCCGAATCGTCCGACCACCAGAAGGTCTACCGCACCGTAAGCGGCCTGCAAAACAAGGGCTCCGAGTATGGGCAGCATAAACAGAATCATTTTTTTCAGAATACTGCCCTGCGTGAAATCCGATTTATCGTTCAATTTTTATTCCTCCCCGCTCATCGCCGAATAGAATCTTTCGATGGTGCGAATGACCGTTTCCACATCCCGCTGCGAAATGTCCGACATGGCTCTGCTCAGCGGCTCGAACACCCGCTTGTTGAATTCCTCCGAAAGCGCCGCACCCGATTCGGTTATCGTGATGTAAGTCACGCGCCCATCGTCCTGCGAGGTCTGTTTCCTGAGAAATCCCTTCTCCTCCATTTCCTTTACCGTTCGGGTAACGCCCGGCGGCTGTAAATGCAGCATGGGGCCGAGGTCGGAGATTTTTACGCTGCCGTTTGCGCTTTCCAGCTTTTCGACGGTGTCCAAAAAGCGAATATACGACGGCGTTACGCCTTCGGGCAGTTGCGGAAGCATATCTCGAATGCGTTTGGCTTTGTAAAATGCATCGAGCATTCGCTTGATGTCTTCGATGGTCATTGCGCTCCTCCGATTTGTTATCATTGATAATTACCGTAGATAAGTATAATATGAATTCGGCGATTGTCAAGCGGCATTTCGCAGATTTAATGCAGACGACCGCATTCAGGCCGAACAACCGTGATTTTCACGGCATAAAAGCCCGAATTTTGCGCCGAACATCGAAATCATTTTGACAATTCACAAAGGTTTGCTTGACATAATCGGGCGAATCGAATATACTAATAAAGTTGTTAGCATGGGTAATTCGCTATGCGAATGCACATAACACGATCATATTTTGAAGGAGTGTTTCTATCATGGCAAGTTCTGTTCGTACTTTTCAGCCCAAGAAGCGTCAGCGCTCTAAGGTGCACGGTTTCCGCGCCCGCATGAAGACCCGCGCAGGCCGCAACGTTCTCAAGGCTCGTCGCGCACGCGGCCGCAAGAAACTGTCCGCATAATCGGACATGGAGGGGAAGCGCTCGGCTTCGCGCAAGCCGAATGGATTTGGGCGCTGCTACAGCTTAGGCCGAAACAAGAATTACCGCTTTGTTTACCGCCGCGGCAAATCTACCCCCTCCCGGAATATCGTTCTGGTTCACCTGAAGGGACGAGATCTGAAAATCGGCTTCTCTGTTTCGGGCAAGGTCGGCAATGCCGTAACGCGCAACCGTCTTCGCAGATGGCTGCGGGAGGACGTTCGCAAGCTGCGCTCGCGCTTGAAGTGCGGCAAATACATCTTTGTGGCCCGTCCTTCAATGAAAGAAGTGTCGCATGAAGCGGTGACGAATGAAATTATCGCACTGCTTGAACGCGCGAAGCTTCTGAAAGAGGAAGGGTGAGTGTTTTGCGCAGTTTGCCCGCGCGAATGCTGCTCGCGCTGATTCGATTTTATCGAAGAAACATTTCATCGATGCATCGACCTTGCTGTCGGTTCACGCCGACTTGCTCGCAGTATGCTTTGGAAGCCATCGAAAAATACGGCGCATTCAAGGGCGGTTTTCTCGCATTGTGCCGCATTCTCAGATGTAATCCGCTGTTCAAAGGCGGATATGACCCCGTTCCGTGAAGTACATAGTCGGGGGAAAGGTCCACGCACTATCGGCGGGGGCATCTCTTGCTATGAACGGATTCATTATTTTCCGCGTTTAACTCCGGGAGGATACGCAGATGTTTGATTCGATCAACCTCTTCTTTATCAATGTACTCCAGTGGATTCACGGCTGGGTCGGCAATTACGGCTGGTCGGTCGTGGTCTTCACGCTTCTGATTCGCCTGTGCCTGCTTCCGCTCGACATCAAGTCGCGCCGCGGCATGTACGCGATGAACCGCATTCAGCCCAAGCTGCAGGAGCTTCAGAAGAAGTACGCCAACGACAAAGACAAGCTCAATCGCAAAACGATGGAGCTGTACCAGAAGGAACACGTCAGCATGACCGCAGGATGTCTGCCGCTTCTTTTGCAGTGGCCGATTCTGATTTTCATGTTCACCGCCATGCGCGTGTTCGCCAATGAGCAGACGGTTCAGATGCTTCTGAACTTGAAGGACGGCATTGCGCCGACTTTGCAGAGCTGGCTTTGGATCAAGAATGTGTTCCAGCCGGATTCCTTCATGTCGTCGATTCTGCCCGCTGTCGGAGATCAGCTCCAGGCAATCACCGCCGTAAACTATTCCAAGATTCTGACTGCGGAGAACATTGCCGCAGCGAAGGAATTCCTCGCATCGAGCGAATATATAACGGCGGCCGCGCAGTACGGCACGGAAGCATTCAAGCAGATTCAGCTGAATTTCGTGTTTATCCGTCCGGTCTTGACTTTGCCCACGTCTTTCGCGAATCTGTTCCAGTACGCCAACGGTCTGTTCATTCTGCCGATTCTTGCAGGCGTGAGCCAGTTCTTCATGAGCTCCGTAATGAACGGTCAGCAGAAGAACAACCAGCCCCAGCCGGCACAGAACAACGAGGCCATGAACATGAACACCGGGTTCATGAAGTGGTTCTTCCCCATCTTCTCTGTATGGGTCTGCGCAAGCAGCAACGCTGCGTTCTCAATCTACTGGATGACGGTCAACATTATTTCGATCGTGCAGACGGTGGTTCTGAACAAGATTTTCGAACGCAAGGATGCGCAGCGCATTGCCGCTGAATCGGCGCAGAAATAATCTTGCAATAAGGAGGCTATTTGCCTTGAAATCATTGGAAGCTACCGGAAAAAACGTCAAAGAAGCCATCAAAGCGGGTTGTGAACAGCTCGGCTGCGATGCGGATGACGTTGAAATCCAGGTTATTGAAATGGGTTCTCCCGGATTGTTCGGCATATTCGGAAAGCCCGCAAAGGTTCGCCTGACCTTGAAGAAGGGTGCTTCTTCGGATGAAATCGAGATGCCGAAGCTCTCTTTGGACAACACCGCAAAGCGCAAGGACAAGCCCAAAGCCGAATCCAAGCCCGCACCGAAGGCCGAAAAGAAGGTTGCTCCCGTGAAAAAGGAAGAGCCCGAAGCGGTTGTCGAAGCGGAAACGGAAGAAGCCGTGATTGAAGAAACTGCGGATGAAACGCCGCGTCCCGCACGCAAGCGCCGCCGTTCCCGCGGCAAGGGCGGCAACAAGCAGAACGCCGAAAAGACCGAGCCCGTTGAGGAAATCAAAATCGAGCCCATCGAACATGAACCGTTCGTGGAAACGCCCGAAGATGAGCTTTCCGAAACCGCTAAGAATGCGCGTGCATTCCTGAAGGAGCTCACCGAAAAAATGCACGTTCCCGCCGAAATCGCCGTTGGCGAAACTGCGGAACAGCTCAAGATGGTGCTTTCGGGCGAGAATATGTCGATTCTGATTGGTCGCCGCGGCGAAACGCTGGATGCGATTCAGTATCTGACCAGCCTGAATGTGAACCGCGGACGTGAAGAATATCTGCGCGTGTCGCTCGATACCGAGAATTACCGTGCGAAGCGTGAAGAAGCGTTGCGCAAGTTGGCAATCCGCATGGCAAATCGCTGCAAGAAGAGTGGTCGCCGTGTGGCTCTCGAGCCGATGAATCCCTATGAGCGCCGCATTCTCCATTCGGCATTGCAGGCCGATAGCGAAGTGTCCACGCACTCCGAGGGTGAAGAACCGTATCGCCGTGTGATTATCACGCTGAATAATCAGAAATAAGTTGCAAAAGTCTCCGAGAGAAAATCTCGGAGGCTTTTTTATGAATATTATGCCGGATTCAAATTCGTAATCACGTTTCACTTCAACACCCGCCGTTTTTGCGGTCGGGTGTTTTTATTTTGCCAATCTTTTTTTCTCGATTTTGTGTGGAAATCCGTATATGCTTGTGTTATAATGATTTCAGCAAAAAAATCAGGAGGTACGCTATGTCTACCGGCAATGAAATGTTTTTGCTTCAGCAAAAGCTGGAGCATCGATGCGAAGAGTTGAATACGCTTCGATTCGTTGATATGTGTTCCATTGCGCCGATGAATGCGATGCCCGGGCAGTTGGGCGTAGACGAGGTCTACCACTCGATGCCCGAAAAGGTGGAGGGCTCTCCCCTCTCCATCGGCGATGAATTCATCGGGCGTGATCGCTATCTGTGGGCGCAGAAGACAGTGAATCTGCCTTCGCACAAAGACGGTTTTGAGGTTTATGGTCTGTTTGATTTCGGCAAAACGGGCGGCGGACACAATTCGGGTTTCGAGTCGCTTTTGTATGTGAACGGACATCCGTTTCAGGGCGTTGACACCAACCACAACGATGTGAATTTCGAATGCCTGCAGGGCGAGAACGTCACGCTCACATTCATGCTCTGGACGGGTCTGGAAGGCGGCGGCCCGAAGCGTGAATTCAGGCATCTGATTCGTCAGGCGGACATCGGCTATCTGCATACCGAAACCGATTGCTTCTATTATCTGTCCCGTGCCGTTGTGGAAACACTGCCGCTGCTGGCGGAAACCGATCCCACGAAATATGCGCTTTCAAGGGCCGTGGACAACGCATTCAAACTGATTGACTGGGATCGCGATTGCTTCTACGATACGGTGGGTGCGGCGCTTGAATATCTGGACGCCGAGCTTCGGAAAATCCCCTCGAATTCGCCCATCACCGTGAATGTGGTCGGACATACCCATATCGACGTTGCGTGGCTGTGGCGGCTCAAGCACACCCGTGAAAAGGCGATGCGCTCCTTCAGCACGGTGCTCAAGCTCATGAATGAGTTTGATGAATACATCTTCCTGCAAACACAGCCGCAGCTGTATGCGTTCATTCAAAAGGACTGCCCCGAAGTGTACGAAAAAATCAAACAGCGCATTGCGGACGGGCATTGGGAAGCGGACGGCGGCATGTGGCTTGAAGCCGATTGCAACATCTCTTCCGGCGAAGCGCTCACCCGCCAGTTCCTCTACGGAATGCGCCTGGTTCAGAAGGAATTCAACCACAAGTGCGAATACCTGTGGCTTCCCGATGTATTCGGCTATTCGTGGGCACTGCCGCAGATTTTGAAGAACGTGGGCATCAACACATTCATGACCACCAAAATCAGCTGGAACCAGTTCAATACCATGCCCCACGACCTGTTCACCTGGCGCGGTATCGACGGCAGCGAAGTGATGACCTATTTCGTTACAACGCCCTGCGACAAGGATTCCGTTGCAGAACGGCAATCGACCTACAACGGTGAAATCGCTCCGTACTCGCTGCTCGGCAGTTGGACGAAGTTCCACGACAAGAATCTGTCCGATGAAACGCTGATTTCCTACGGTTTCGGCGACGGCGGCGGCGGTGTGAATCGTGAAATGCTGAAGATGCGCCGTGCGCTCGAAAAAGTTCCCGGACTGCCCAAGGTTCAAACCGCGCGCCCGACGGATTTCTTCCGCCGTTTGCACGAGAAGCTCGAAAACACGGATCAGTATATTCCCGTTTGGGACGGCGAATTGTATCTTGAATACCATCGGGGAACGTATACCTCGCAGGGCTACAACAAGAAGATGAATCGCCGCATGGAATTTGCGTTGGCGGCCACCGAATGGCTGAGTGCGATGTCTTCTCTCAACGGCGGCACTTACGATTCCGCCACGTTTGTGGAGGATTGGCGCACGGTTTTGCGCAATCAGTTCCACGATATCATCCCCGGTTCTTCCATCAACGAAGTCTATCAGGATTGCCACAAGGAATATTCTGCGCTCGAAAAGAGCGTGGCGACCCTGCAGAGCGGCGCTTTTGCGCATTTGACCAAGCCCGAAGCAAACGCTTTCACGCTTTGGCATTTCGGTTCGTTCCCGCGGCGTGATGTGGTTCTGATTCCCGAAAGCAGAATCGGCACATTCACCGATTGCGAAGGCCGCATGTTGAAGGCGCAGAAGGTTGAAAACGGATATTGCGTGGAGGTTGAGCTTCCCGCCGTCAGCGTTTCCACGATTTACTTCACCGAATCCGAACCGCAGGCCGCATCAACGCCCTTCGCATACGATGCCGAAAACCGCACGCTGCGCACGCCGCATTACGAGATTGAATGGAACGAAAAGGGACAGATGACCCGCCTGTTCGATCTGGACAACGCCCGTGAAGTGCTCGCCGAAGGTGCGCATGGCAATGTGCTTGAATTCTACGAGGACAAGCCGCTGCATTACGACAACTGGGATATCGACATTTTCCACCTGTTCAAGTGCGAACAGGCCGAGGCGGTCGGTGCGCCCGAACTGATTGAGAACGGCGAATTGCGGTTTGTGCTGCGCTTCAAATACACCTATCGCCATTCGAGCTTCACGCAGGATGTGATTTGCTATGCCGACAGCCGCAGAATCGATTTCAAAACCGAGGCGGATTGGCACGAGAGTCACCGCGTGATGAAGGCGGCGTTCGATGTGAATGTGCGTTCCACCCATGCGACTTACGACATTCAGTATGGTCATGTGGAGCGTCCGACGCACTTCAACACCTCCTGGGACTATGCGCGTTTCGAAGTGGTTGCGCACAAGTGGGCGGATTTGTCGGAGGAAGGCTACGGCGTGAGCATTCTCAACAACTGCAAATACGGCCACAGCACGCATTCCAATCACATGCACATCACGCTTTTGAAATCGGGCAAATACCCCGACACCGAAGCGGATATGGGACATCATGAATTCACCTATGCGCTTCTGCCCCACGCAGGCAACGCCGTTCAGGGCGACACCATTGAAGAGGCGGTCAAGCTGAATCTGCCCGTTTGGGCACTGCCCTCCTGCGGTGCGAGAGAATCGCATATCGAGTGCGACAACCGTGCGATTTATGTCGATGCATTCAAGAAGGCGG